>DATBCR010000593.1:0-5654 GCA_036270375.1 Pseudonocardiaceae bacterium
GCGCCCGCGCCGAGCGGGCACGTGTCCAGCCCCTGCGACGCCGAGTCCAGCGCGGCGATCTCCCGCTGCACCGCAAGCGCGACACCGAGCAGGTAGTACCCGTAGGTGATCGGCATCGCCGCCTGGAAATGGGTGTAGACCGGCATCGGCACCGCGCGGTACGCCCGTGCCCGCGCCAGCAGCACACCGAGCAGCCGCACCGCATCGGCCGCGAAGTCCAGCAGCCACCGGCGCAGGCGCAGTGCGGTGGTGGTGGCCTTCAGGTCGTTGCGGGACCGACCGGTGTGCAGTACCCCGCCCACGTCGGCGCCGAGTCGTTCGATCAGGTAGTCCTCGTACATCAGGTACAGGCCGCGCGGCGCCGGGCGGGTCAACAGCGGCGCGAAGTCCTGGCCGGCGAGTTCCGCGACGCAGCGCAGCAACGCGGCCGCCGCGTCGTGCGCGATGAGTTGCCGTTCGGCCAGCATCACCACGTGTGCCCGGTCCACCTGGACCATCAGCGCGAGTTCGTCGACGAGTTCGGCCGGCGACGGCTCGCCGTACACCACCCGCCGGGTGCGCGGCCCGATACCGCCGAGCAGTCGACCGGTGGCGTTCATCCGCCGACACCCGTCGGATCCACGGCGAGCACGTCGGCGTACTCCCTGCGCGCCCAGGGATACATCGCCCATGGCGCGGTCGGCCGGGTCGGATCGACCACCTCGACCGGTTCCGGGCAGGGCGGGCCGCCGGTGTGGCCGTGCGCGGCCAGCCACGCGTCGTCGTAGACGGTGTCCTGATAGCGGTAGCCCTCGTCCGGCAGCAGCACCACGGTGAGGGCGTCCCGGTTGCGCCGCGCCCACCATTCGGCGACCCGGTAGGCCGCACCGCTGGTCGGGCCCATGAACAGCGCGTGCCGCCGGTGCAGCTCCCTGGTCGCCGCGTACGCGATCGGCGCGGTGCACCAGTGCACGTGATCGAAGACGCGGTGGTCGAGGTTGGCCGGCAACACGCTCATGCCGAGCCCACGCAGCTCGCGGTGCCCGTCCGCCGGACCGAACAACACGCTGCCCGGCGTGTCCACACCGATCGCAACGCAGTCCGGCAACACGGAGCGCAGGTACGTCGTGGTGCCGCACATGGAGCCGCCGGAGCCGACCGGGCCGACCACGCAATCGAGCTGGCCGAGCACCTCCACCAGCAGTTCCGCCACGGTGGCGTAGGACCTCGGATTGTCCGGGTTGGAATACTGCCGAGGGCAGAACGCGGCCGGGTGCTCGGCGAGCACCCGCGCCAGCCGTTCGAGCCGGGCCGCCTGGTAGCCGCCGACTGCCGCGCCCGTGCCAGCGGGCACCCGCTGCACCTCCGCGCCGAGATCGGTCAGCCTGCGGTACAGCCGTTCGTCGATCACCGGGTCGCTGACCAGCACCACTCGACGGTCCAGGTGCACGCCCTGCATGGCGAGCGCCAGCCCGAACGTGCCGGACGTCGTCTCCGCGATCACGGTGCCCGGACCGAGTCGGCCCGCCGAGCGCGCCTTCTCGAGGATGTACCTGGCCGGGATCATCTTCATCAGGGTGAACGCGACGCCGTAGAGGTTGGGCGCGAGCCGGATCACCCTCGGGATCTCGTAGGCCGCGGTCGCCTCGTCGAAAGCCGTGCGGAGCCCCGTCACGCGGTCTCCTGTTCGTACCGAGTGGACAGTGGCCCGACGCCGATCAGCGCGGTCGACGGCAGTCCCATGTCCTCGATCGCGGTCAGGCACGCCCGCACATGGCGCCCGGTCACCGGCTGGCGCGGATCGAAGATCAGACCGACAACCGTGCCGCTGTGCGCGATCTGCACCCCGCAGCCACCGCAGCGCCGGCACAGCTCGATCAGCTCCGGCAGCAACGCCGTGCGCAGGAATCGCTGGTTGAGCAGCGCGCTCGCGGTGCTGACCCGGCCGAGCAGCGCGGTGTCCCCCGTCGCGACCGCTCGACGCAGTGCGGCCCGCAGCACACCGAAGACGCCGATGTCGCGGTCGCTGTACTCGGCCGGCTCGAAGGCGACGGTGTCCACGCCGCCGCCATCCGGGTCGGTGTCACATCCGATCACGATCATCGGTGGCAGCCGGTCGCCGAACGTCTCCAGTGTGATGGCGTCGCGATGCGCGAACAGCACCACCCGATCCTCGATCATGATCGGATCGGAGGCACACTCGGCAAGCACCGCGATCCGGCCGACATCCGCCGGACTCAGCGTGACCCCGTGGTAGTCGGCGACCGCCCGGATCGCCGCGGTGACATCGCTCGTTGACGAGCCCATACCGATGCCACGCGGGATGTCGCTGGTGATCTCGATCTGCCCGCCCTTGGCCGGTGCCGGATGGGTGGACAGCTCCCGCAGTGTGTAGATCGCCGCGCGCCGGACCTTGATCAGCTCCGGCGTGCCGACCACACCCCAGTGCCGCTGGCTCGGGTAGAAGACCGCCCTCGTGGTGCGATCGAGCAGCGGCAGCGTCACCAGGCCTCGGACCAAGCGGCCGTTCCGGTCGTGGAACATGCCCTGCAGCAGTTCCCCGTGGTGCGCGGAACCGTGGCCGACGCCGAACTCCCGGGTCGACGCGTCCGCTGTGCCGGGCGCGGCGATGTCCGTACCGTGCACGGCGCCGCTACTGCTTCCTGATCGTGCAGATCAGGCTTTCGTGTTCGTGTTCGTAGTCCCGGTATCCGGCGTGCGGCGGTTCCCACCACCGTGCCACTTCGACCGATCGCGCCGGCATCGCCACTTCGTTCAGCAGTGCGTCGAGATCGTCCGCGTCGTAGAACTGGCAGTAGAAGTCGAAATGGTCGATGTAGACCTTCGGCGCGATCTCCTTGATCAGCGGGTCGCT
This sequence comes from Pseudonocardiaceae bacterium, assembly GCA_036270375.1. Classification (GTDB taxonomy): domain Bacteria; phylum Actinomycetota; class Actinomycetes; order Mycobacteriales; family Pseudonocardiaceae; genus DATEPR01. The sequence goes on from DATBCR010000593.1 coordinate 2,855, forward strand.
GGTCTGGCAGTCGTTCATGGTCCACATGTTCGCCACGATGTGCCCGCCGGGCCGCGTGATCCGGTGCAGCTCGCGCAGCGCGTCGCCCGGATTGGTCAAGTGCCCCAACAGATCCCAGCAGAAGATGCCGTCGACCGAGTTGTCCAGCAGGCCGGTCGCGAAGACGTCGGCCGTCTGGAAGACCGTGCTGCGCCGGATACCGGCCCGTGCCGCCACCCGCTCGGCGATGCGCATCGCGTTGACGGAACTGTCGGCGGCCAACAGAATCGGTGCCCCGGCGGCCAACGGCGGCAGGTTGCGCCCGTCCCCGCACGGCAGGTCGAGGACGACGGCGGCATCGTGCTCCGCGAACAGGCGAGCGGCCCGCTCCGCGTGCGGCACCGGCGGATCACCCCAGAGATTGCCCTGCCCCGCGACCTCGGCCGAGTCGTAGGCGTCGTTCCACAGTGGTACGGCGGCGGCATCTCTCGGGTCGACGTCAACATTCACGACGGTCTCCAGAAATGTCTCGGGGCACAGCGAGAAATCGATACTACGCGATCACGGGCGGTCCAGCGGGTCACGGCCACGGAATGATGTCACGTACCGCGAGTTCGGCCAGACAGAATAATGCGGGGCGTCCATGAACAAAGCGGTCAATGCGACCGGTTCGCGGAGAGTGTGCGCGCCGGTACTCGGGGCGACCGACCGGCAGCACCCGCACGGCGGCCGACCGCCGCGGGACCGGGCGACGGATCGGGGCCGAATGCCGGCCCTTTAGGGCAGGCATTGGTCGGACCATCCGCGCCATTAATTCCGCCTATGTTGTCGCGGACTTCTCGCCGCACCGTGCGGCTGGTCCAGACGGTCTACCGGCGGAACTGGCAAGAAAGAGCACTGACACCCTGTCGGACTTCAAGGTATGTTCGCCGTGCGCAGGGTGGGAGCGGGCCGTTGGGGGTCCGGGCTGAGCTGGGGGAAAGTTGGAGATCAAAGTTCTGGGTCCACTTGTCGTGCGCTACGGAAAGGAACTGGCCACACCAACGGCCGGAAAGCCCCGAACCGTACTCGCGATGCTCGCGGCGCACGCGAACGAACCGGTGTCGATTGACGCCTGCATTGTGGAACTTTGGCGGGATGCGGCGCCTTCAAGTGCGAAAACGACAGTACAGACGTATGTCATGCAACTCCGTAAGCTGATCGATATCGCGTTGCGGGGCCAGTTCGAAGGAATCCGGCGGGCGGCCAAGCACGAACTCGTCACCGTGCCCGGCGGCTATCAGTTGAATGCACAACCGGAATCGGTCGATCTGTGGCAATTCGATCGGCTCGCCGCGGCCGCGCACCGGGCCCGCGAAATCGGCGACTTCAAGGCGGCGGCGAAACAATTCGGCGAAGCACTGTCCTGCTGGCGCGGGCCCGCCCTGCGGGACACGGTCACCGGCCCACATCTGCGGGTCGTGACCACCAGGCTGGAGGAAGCGCGGCTCAACGTACTCGACTGCCGGATCGACGCCGACCTGCGGCTGGGGCGGCACCACGCGCTGCTCGGCGAACTGACCGCGCTCGTCGCGCAGCACTCGTCGCACGAGGGGCTGACGGCACACCTCATGCTCGCGCTGTACCGGTCCGGCCGCAGGTGTGACGCGCTCAACGCCTACCGACGGTTGCAAGCGTGCCTCACCGAACAGCACGGCCTCGAACCGTCGCCGCCGCTGCGCCGGTTGCAACACGCGATCCTGATGTCCGACCACGGCCCTGAGGCGACCGACAGCTGGAACGCGGTGACCGCCAACGGGCGGGGCTACGGTCGGGCCGGCCCCACGGCCGCCCGGCCACCGGCCCGCACCGGCCGGATCTCCGCGGACGTCGCGTCGATCGCCTGGCAGGCACACGGCATGGCGGAGCCGTGATCGAACGCGGCGACCGCACGGACCGCATGCCGTCCAACGAGATCCGCTGCGTCGCGGCGCTGGACTTGATCATCGTCCAGTCCGCCGGCGTGTTCTGCTTCGCAACCGTCACGGCCGAGTCACCGATCGCGCTGAATCGCTGCGTCAGCCGACCAGTTGGACCAGCAGGTCCACCGCGTCCACACCGAACAGCGACTCACAGGCGCGACTGACCGCGTAGCACAGAAAGTAGCGTTCGACCAGTGCGACCCCGATGTTGTGCAGGCTGAGGTACAGCAGGCTGGTGAGCAGCCGCGCGGCGAGGAAGTCCGGGTCGGTGCCCAGGAATCGCAGCAGGTCACCGGATTGGCCGAGCGTTCCGTGGAACTCGTTGGCGGCGAACTCGGCGGCCGCGGACCGGTGATCGGTGTCCGGCGGTGCCACCGTGGCGATGTCACCGGCGGCGAAGCGACCGGCGATCATCGGCTTCGCGGCGGCGGTGGCGTCGTGCCACCCGCGCCACACGGCCGCGCCGCCGGGCGCCAGCCCGTCCCGCACGTTGGCCAGGATCGACGACACCTTCCGCTCCACAACCGGCCCGACGGTCTGGTACCTGCGCTCCATCGCGGCACGCGCGTCCGACGGATCGCGGCAGGTGGCCAGGAACGCCTCGGCGTGCGACCGGAAGCTCAGGAAGCTCAACGGCAGGTCACCCAGGCTGTCCCTGATGTCGTCCGTGCCGGCCACCGATCCGGCGACCGCGGGCAGGTGACCGATCATCAGGTCGAGGGCACCGGACAGCAACGCTCCCCGGTCGTCCGGGTCGACGGCGAGCACGGTGAGCAGCGTCGGTGTCACGTCGGCGAGGAAGTCACGGGTGACCGGCGCGAGCAAGGGGCCGGTGAATGCCGAGCCTTCGAGCGGGATCG
>DATBCR010000594.1:0-2705 GCA_036270375.1 Pseudonocardiaceae bacterium
CGACGGTGGCGGCGCTGACCGGGGCGCTATCTGGAGGGCCGAGGGCGCTCACCGGAATGCGGGGGAACGGGGTGTCCGCGGTCATCGCGGCGTACCCGGCCGGGTCCACCGCGGCCACGTTGAGCTGCTGCTGCCCATCCGGCGTCTGCCACGTCGTGGTCCAGACCGCCGCGCTGTGCCGGACCCCCGGGATCGCCATGATCGACTTCTCCACCGCCGGCGTCACGTCGTACGCGGCGCCGTTGGTGTCGACGACGGCGTCGGCGCCGGTGGCCTGCCAGGAGTAGGTGATCTGGCCGCCGATGATCGAGCCGTTGACCATGCCTCCGAAGGCGGCCAGGGTCAACGCGAGGACCAGGGTGAAGGCGGGCAGAGCGGTGGCCGTCCGGCGCTCGACGGCGCCGGCCAGGCCGACGTAGCCGGAGGAGTTCGTGATGTCGTAGACCTGCTTGGGCACCGCGACCGCGGTGAGCTGGCTGCCGATCGCGGTGACCGCGGTGGACGCCCAGAGCCGCCGGAACGGCGCCACCTTGAGCGGTCTCGTGTCCAGCACCAGAGCGCTGAAACCACGGCGTGCCGGCGGGGCCGGGGTTGACGTGGTGTCAGCGGTGTCGGGTTCTGCGGCCACGAGTTATTAGCTTAGGCTAACTAACGAGTGACGTGGCTCTCAATCGTTTCGGACCGACGACACCGGATTCACGGCGCAAGGCGGCGTACCCGCCAATCCTCGGCGGCCTGCTCGAAGACCAGCCGGTCGTGCATCCGGTTCGGGCGGCCCTGCCAGAACTCCACGGTCTGCGGCCGGATCCGCCAGCCACCCCAGTGCGGCGGCACCGGGATCCGCTCCGCGTCGACGAACTGCCGTTCCACGTTGGCCAGCGCCGATTCCAGCGTGGACCGGCTGCTCACCACCCGCGACTGCGGCGACGCCCACGCACCGAGCTGCGAGCCCCGCGGCCGGCCGGCCCAGTAGGTCGCCGTCTCGGCCGGGCTGACCTTCTCCACGGTGCCCCGGACGTGTGCCTGCCGCTGCATCGCGAACCACGGGAACGTCGCGGACGCGAACCGGGTGGCGAGCAGGTCATGGCTCTTGGTCGAGGTGTAGTTGGTGAAGAACACCACACCGCGCTCGTCGATGCCCTTGCACAGCACCGTGCGGGAGGACGGGTGGCCGGCCGGGTCGGCGGTGGCGAGCACCATCGCGTTCGGCTCGGGCAGGCCCGCGTTGCGGGCCTCGTCCATCCAGTGCTGCAACTGCGCGTGCCAGCTGGCGGCGAGCTGGGTCTCGTCCAGCGCGCCCTGTTCGTAGGACACCCGCATCGCCGGCAGCTCCAGCGCGATTTCGGTCTCGGACATCCCGTACCACCTTCCAGCCTGGCCCGTTGTGCGGGAGCGTTGAGTGGGAGTCACGGCAATCAACGCCGTGTCGGTGGACGGTACGGGGTTCACGCCGTGACCGGAACCGCCTGCCCGGTGATCCCGGCCACCGACTTGGGTGATGCGGCCGAATGGTGGACCGATTCGGCGACCGTCCGTGACGAAACCGGCCGTCAGGAGGCGGTTCGGGCCCGGTTCGGTACCAGCTGGTAACCGCGCGGTGCCGGCTCGACGATCGGTGTCGCGGTCTGTCCAGTGGCCAGTTAGGTCGTCCGAACGGATACCGGCTAATCGGACTACTGGCCGTTCACTGAATCGTGCGCTGATTCGTGACAGACGCCACCGGGCGAATGCATTGCGAAGCCACCCCTTCGGGTGCAGGGTTCGGTGAAAAGCGCGGTGCTTCGCGGGCGGTCCACATGTACCCTGCCGGGCTCGCCGGCCGTGCGACAACGTCGAGCAATCCTCGCGAAGGGGCGTGCACACCGTGGTGCAGACCGAGCAGAACACGGCAGACCCAGGATTCAAACCCGGCCTGGAGGGTGTGATCGCGTTTCGGACCGAGATCGCCGAGCCCGACCGTGACGGTGGAGCACTCCGCTACCGCGGCGTGAACATCGAGGACCTGGCCGGCAAGGTGACCTTCGGCGACGTGTGGGCGCTGTTGGTGGATGGCAAATTCGGCCACGGCCTGCCGCCCGCCGAGCCGTTCCCACTGCCCATCCACACGGGTGACGTGCGGGTGGACGTGCAGGCGGCGCTGGCCATGCTGGCGCCGATCTGGGGGTACCAGCCGCTGTTGGACATCAGCGACGAGCAGGCACGGGACCAGTTGGCGCGGGCGGCCGTGATGGCGTTGTCGTACGTCGCCCAGTCGGCCCGTGGCATCGGACACCCGGCCGTGCCGCAGTCGCGGGTGGACCAGTGCGCGACCATCACGGAACGGTTCATGGTGCGGTGGCGCGGCGAACCGGACCCGGCGCACGTGCGGGCGGTCGAGGCGTACTGGGTGTCGGCGGCGGAGCACGGCTTGAACGCGTCGACGTTCACGGCGCGGGTGATCGCGTCCACCGGCGCGGACGTGGCGGCGGCGATGTCGGGCGCGATCGGCGCGATGTCCGGCCCGTTGCACGGCGGCGCGCCGGCACGGGTGCTGCCGATGATCGAGGAGGTCGAGCGAATCGGCGACGCGCACAAGGTCGTCGCGAACATCCTCGACCAGCACGGGCGGTTGATGGGTTTCGGACACCGGGTTTATCGGGCGGAGGACCCACGGGCCCGGGTGCTGCGGCGGACTTGCAAGGAGTTGGGGGCGGATCGGTACGAGG
>DATBCR010000595.1:0-10233 GCA_036270375.1 Pseudonocardiaceae bacterium
CGGTATCACCATCACCACGCTGACCACCGGTTATCTGGCCGAACCCGCGATCGCGGGGCTGCTGCGGCCGGTGCTGACGGGGGTCGGACTGTCCGACGGGGCCGCCGAGCCGGTCGGTCTGGCGCTTGCGCTGTTGGTGGCGACCACCGTATCGGTGGTGTTCGGCGAGTTGGTGCCGAAAAATCTGGCGATCGCGCATGCGCTGGGCACCGCGCGGGCAGTCGCAGGTGTGCAGACGACCTTCTCCACCGTGTTCCGGTGGCTGATCAACGCGTTGAACCGCTCGGCGAACTGGGTGGTGCGGCGGCTCGGTGTGGCGCCGGCCGAGGAGCTGCGGTCGGCGCGGTCGCCGAGGGAGATGGTGTCGCTCGTCCGGTCTTCCGCTGAGCACGGCACCCTCGATCGGGGGACGGCGACGCTGCTGGACCGGTCGTTGCGGTTCGGCGAGCACACCGCGGACGAGCTGATGACGCCACGGGTCCGGGTGGAGGCGCTGCGCACCGACGCCACCGTGCTGGACCTGATCGCGGCCAGCCGGCGCACCGGGTTCTCGCGTTTTCCCGTGCACGAGGGCGATCTGGACGATGTGCGGGGTGTCGTGCACGTGAAGCAGGTCTTCGTCGTGCCGGCCGCGCAGCGTGCCACGACCCGGGTCGCGATGCTGGCCCGGCCGGTGCCGACGGTGCCGGAGACGCTGCCGGCGGACGCGCTGCTGGAACGGCTGCGCGGCTCCGGTCTGCAGGTGGCGATCGTGGTGGACGAGTACGGCGGCACGGCCGGGCTGGTCACCATGGAGGACCTGATCGAGGAGATCGTCGGCGACGTGCGCGACGAGCACGACCGGGGCGAGGCGGCGCCGGTCCGGCCGCTCGGCCGCAACGGCTGGCTGGTGTCCGGGCTGCTGCGGGACGACGAAGTGGCCGAAGCCACCGGTTTCCGGATGCCGGACGGCGAGTACGAGACGTTGGCGGGGCTGGTTCTGGCGCAGCTCGGGCGGATACCCGAGGTGGGCGACGAGGTGCGGGTGGACGGCTGGCGGATCACCGTGATGTCGATGGACCGGCATCGGGTGGCCGAGCTACGACTGTCCACTGTGGTCGATGAGCCCGGGGGTGTCTGATGAGTGTCGGGCTGGCGTTGTTCGTCACGGTGTTGTTGTTGCTGGGCAACGCTTTCTTCGTCGGCGCCGAGTTCGCTGTGATCACCGCGCGACGGGACCGCCTGGAAGCACTGGCGGAGGACGGGAAGGCGCGGGCGCGGATGGCCATCCGGGCCGGGCACGAGTTGCCGCTGCTGATCGCCGGCGCGCAACTCGGGGTCACGCTGTGTTCGCTCGGGCTCGGCGCGCTGGCCGAACCGGCCGTGTCGACGGTGTTGGAGAGTCCGTTCGGCGTGTTCGGCGTGACGGGTGCTGTCGTGCATGTCGTCGGATTCGCTGTGGCGCTTGGCATCGTGACGATGCTGCACACGCTGCTCGGCGAGATGGTGCCGAAGAACCTGGCGTTGGCCGGGCCGGAGCGCGCCGCGATGTGGCTGGTGCCGGTGCATTTCGCGTTCTGTCGGTTCATGCGGCCGCTGCTCGGGCTGTTCACCGCGCTGGCCGGTGGGGTGCTGCGGCTGTTGCGGGTGACGCCGAAGGAGGAGTTGGACACGGCGTACACGTCGGACGAGTTGGCGTCGATGATCGCGGAGTCACGGGACGAGGGGTTGTTGGAGGGTGCGGAGTCGCGTCGGCTGGCGAAGATGCTGTCGTCGGCCGGGCGGACCGTGGCGGATGTACTCGTGCCGCTCGCGAACGTGACGTCGCTGCCGGCGTCGCCGACCGTCGGTGAAGTGGCGGATGTTGTTGCGGCGACCGGGTTCTCGCGGTTCCCGCTACGGGCGGACGACGGACGGCTGTTCGGGTATCTGCATGTCAAGGACGTGCTCGACCTGCTGGGTGGGGATCCGGCCGATCCGGTGCCCCGGACGTTGGTGCGCGGACTGCCGGAGGTGCCGACGGACGCCCGGCTGGACGAGGCGTTGACGGCGTTGCGGCGGTCGAACAGCCATCTGGCGCGGGCGGTGCAGGCGGATGGATCGGTGGTGGGGGTGGTGGCGTTGGAGGACGTGGTTGAGGAGTACGTGGGCACGGTGCGCGACGCGACGCATGTCGGTTCCGCGACCTAAGATCGTCTGGCTCGATGAAGATCTTGGTCACGTGGGATGTCTCTCTCGTATGTGCAGCGCTGCGGTGATTCTGGGCTGAAGCTCGCGGACCGGCTGGTGTGTACGCCACCGGGTGAGTGCGCGGGCGAGGCGACGCAGGTCGAGACGGATCGTGGCCGAGTCGACCAGTTCAACGGCGACGAGGACGTCATCGGTCAGCGCGCACGCGTGGTCGAGATTGCCGACCGCCGCGTGCGCCATGGCCAGCCGGGCGCCCCACCGGGCGCGGCTGCGGTGGTTGGTCTCGGCGATCTCCGGGAGTGCCCGATCCAGAAGGTCCGCGGCCAGCCGTGGGCGGCCGAGATCATAGAGACACCACGCCTCGACGACGGTGACGAAGTCCGGGACCGTTGACGAACCAAGGACAAGGCCGTCCACGCCGTGTGCGGAAGGTTCGTCGAACAACGTCGTGGCCCGGTCCAGCGTTCGCCGGAATCCGTCGTAGTCGCCGGCGAGCGCGTGCCCCTGCGCCTCCCGGAGTGCGGCGTGTCCTCGGATCCGGGGTTGCGCCCGATGCTCCGCCTGAGCCTGCCGCGCGAGTTCGATGGTCTGGATGGCGTCTTCCTGGTACATCGTGATCAACGCCTGGCGCACCCACGCGTGCGCGGCCAAGTCCTTATCGCCGGCATCATCGGCGATGCGCACGGCCAGCCGGGTCCACCACAGGGCGGCCCGGTCGTCCCCGGCCTCCTGGGCCATCCAGCCGGTGTACTCGGCGTAACGGGCGGCCAGCAACAACAGTTGGTCCCGGTGCTGCCCAACGGCGTTCGCGGCGAGGTGCCGCAACGTGCGGGTCTGTGGAATCAGCAGGGGCAGGACAACACTCGGCCCAGCCATCTGGCCTATTCGCCGTACCTGCACGAACAGTGCACGGAGCGCCAGCAGCATGTCATCCTGTCGCGCCGCCGCGGCGAATCCCCGCGATGTCAGGCTCAGCCCCAACAATGACGCGGTTCCCGCGGCGAGAACGTCACGACGGCCGACGGGTGCGAACCAGCCCGTGCCATTCGCCCCGAGATTCATCACCCACGCCTCGCCGTCGTGATCGATATCGACGTCCGGCCGAGGACCCGCCCGGCCGCGACGGGACGCCAATTCGACCAGCGCACCACCGGCTCCGAGTTCGGCATCGCACCTCCGCGCGACGTCAACGCTGACTGGCTGGCGCCCGTTCTCGATCTTGCTCAGGTAGCCCTTGCTGTAATTGACCAACGTCGCCAGGTCGGCCAGCGACAAACCGGCCGCTATGCGCCTGCGCCGCAACTCCACACCGAAAATCATGGGCCGCACCGTCATAACTGTCCCCAGGTTTCCTGTTGCCCGTTTCACAAGACCACGGACAACAATAACGTGACAATTCCGCTGGGAATCGCCAAATAATCGTCATATCGCGGCCGGCGTCGCCGACGGGTGGTGGGGGTGCGGCCCAAGATGTCCCGGGGTAGAACGGCTGCATGACTGATCCGTTGTTCGGCGAGCGTTCGACCGTGCGCACGATCCAGGTGTCGCCCGACGCGTCCGGTCCGGCCGTTGCCACGCTGGTTCGGGTGCCGGCCGAGGTGAACACCCGGGGTGCTGTGCTGATCGTGCACGGGTTCGTGGACTACTTCTTTCACACCGAACTCGCGGATCACCTGCGGGGCAACGGTTTTGATGTGTACGGCCTGGATCTGCGGGCGTACGGGCGGTCGCTGCTGGAGCATCAGTTGCCGAACTACGTCACGGATCTGGCCATGCACTTCGAGGAGCTGGACGAGGCGGCGCGGCTGATCCACGACGTCGACGGCCATCGGCGGTTGACGGTTGTCGGGCATTCGACGGGTGGGCTGGTGACGGCGCTGTGGGCGAACCGGGCTCCGGCGCCGCTGGACGCGCTGGTGCTGAACAGCCCGTGGCTCGACCTGGCGGAGCCGTGGTTCATGCGGACGGTGGGCACGGCGGCGGTGCGGGTGCTCGGGCGGTTCGCGCCGAGGACGGTGGTGCGGGCGGGGCTGGGCACCGTGTACGGCGAGAGCCTGCGGCACGACCATCACGGCGAGTGGGACTACAACCTGGAATGGAAGCCGCTCAACGGTTTCCCGGTGCGAGCCGGGTGGCTGCGCGCGATCAGGGCCGGGCATCGGGCGGTGCGGGCCGGGTTGGACATCCCGGTGCCGGTGCTGGTGCTGCACTCGGCGCGGAGCCTGCTGCACGGCCGGGCGTGGACGCCTGCGGCGATGAGCGCGGACACCGTGCTGGACGTGGCGCAGATCGCCCGCCGGGCACCGAAACTCGGCCGGCACGTGCGGACGGTGGTGGTGGCGGGCGGGCTGCACGACGTGTTCCTGTCCGCGCCGGATGTCCGGGCCGCCGCGATGACCGCGATGGACGGCTGGCTGGACGAACAGGTGCCGCACGAGACCAGCCCGGCCGAGGCCTGAGCCCGGCGTCGCGGCGCGACTGGTCTACTGCGGATTGTAACCAACCTTGACCATCTGGGTTCGCCTGTTAGCGTGACGGCAAGCATTTACCACACGGTGAGTGACCGACATGCGGCCAGTCTGGTGCGGGTTGGGAGGCCGTCGGAATGGGGCGTCACCGCGCCGAGACGTCCGACACCCGGCCACGGCTGCGGGCGGCCAAGCGAAGACGTCGCTGGCCGATCGGCGCCCTCATCACGGCCGTGCTCGTGGTGGCCGGCTGGTTTGGCTGGTCGTGGCTGCACAATGTGATCAGCCGTGATGCCGCCGTGAGTACCGTCGTGTCCTGTGCGGCTGGGCCGGAGACCATCCAGGTGGCCGTCGCGCCCTCGATGGCGAACGCGATCGGGCGGGCCGCCGCCGCCTACGCCGGGACCAAGCCCGTGGTGGCCGATCACTGCGTTCGGGTGAACGTGTCCGTCCTCGACGCGCAGACCGTGTTGACCGCATTGGCACACGGCTGGGACACCGGCAAGCTCGGTCCCCGGCCGCAGGCGTGGATCGCGGACTCCACGCTGTGGACCAACCAACTCGCCGCCACGGACAGGCCAGCTCGGCGACGCCCCGCAGTCGCTGGCCACCAGTCCTGTCGTGCTCGCGATGCCGCCGGACGCCGCCAAGGCCGTGAATTCGGCCGGTGCGCCCACGTTCGCCGCGCTGCCGGCGCTGACCGCGAAAGCCAACGGCTGGGCCCAGTTCAACGAGCCGGCGTGGGGCCAGTTCACGCTCGCGCTGCCCAACCCGGCCGTGAACGCCGCAAGCATGCTCGCCGTCACGGCCATGCTCGATCCGGCGACGCCGCAGGGTCAGACGCCGATGTCCGCCGGCCTGCTCAACTCCGCGCCGGTGCACCAGAATCTCGCCAACCTCGCGGTCGGGCAACCGACGGCGGCCGCCGGCACCACGCACGACGCGCTCGTCGCGCTCGGCCGGGCGGACGGTATCCAGGCCGCGCCGTTCAGTGCGGTCCCGGTGACCGAACTGGACCTGTACCAACGAAATCTCGGCGGCGACGGCGACGCGAAGCCGTTGAACGTGCTCGACGAGGTGCGGTTGAGCGGGCCGACGCCGTACCTGGACTTCCCCTACACGCCGCTGGCCGGCACCGGGGTGAGCAGCGACCAGGTGGCCGCGGCCGAGAAGTTCCGCGACTTCCTGCTCACGCAGCCGCAACAGGCCCAGTTCGCGCGGTCCGGGCTGCGGGTGGCGAGCAGTTTCGCGCATCCCGACCCGTCGCCCGGCCTCGACTGGGGCAACGCGCCACAAGGCCCGACGCCCACCGACGCGGCCGGCTATCAGCTGCTGGTCACCGCGTGGACGGCGGCCGGGCAGCCGGCGAAGTGAGCGCGGGGCCGTCTAGGGTGCGCAACCATGACTGACTGGTCCGCCATCTCCAACGCGGCCACCGGCGGTGGCACGCTGGTGCTCGCCCTGGCCACCTTCGCGTCCGTGCGGTCATCGAACCGGTCCGCGCGGGTCGCCGAACGCGCGCTGGCGATCGGGAACCGGCCGGTGCTGGTGCCGTCGCGGTTGGAGGACCGCACCGAGAAGATCTTCTGGGCCGACCAGCACCACGCCCGGCTGCCCGGCGGCGAGGTGGTGGCCGAGATCGCGGACAACAACGTGTACCTCGCGATGTCGCTGCGCAACGTGGGCAACGGGATCGGCGTACTGCGCGGGTGGCACGTCGAGCCGCGCGAGCAGGTGCTGAGCATGGACGCGCGGGACCCGGAGCTGTTCCAAGGCCACTCGCGCGACCTGTACGTGCCGCCCGGCGACGTCAGCTTCTGGCAGGCCGGGCTGCGGGACGACACGGACGAGCACTACAAGATCGCGCGCACGGCGATCGAGGCGCGCGAGACGTTCATCATTCATGTGCTGTACTGCGATCACGAGGGTGGGCAGCGCACCATCACCCGGTTCGCCGCGTTCCCGGTCGACGACAAGCGTTGGCTGTCGTCGGTGTCGAAGCACTGGTTCCTTGACCGGCCCAACGGCGGGCACTGAACGGTCTACAGGTAGATCACACCGCCACCGAGGTCGACCTCGGTGGCGGGGCGCCCTCCTCGTCGTCCTCGCGGATCGTGGCCTTGATGTAGCGCTGCTCGAGTTCGTTGTGGCGACTGGGTTCCAGGACGGCGCCGAACACGTCGAGGGCCGTCACGCTGACCGGCATGCCGGTGCGGTGGCGGCGCCAGGGCAGCCAGCTGCGCCGAGTGAACCAGAGCCCGAACCGTTCCAGCGTGATCAGGATGACCAGCAGGATCACCAAGCCCGGCAACGACATCGCCCACAACACCGCCATACCGGGCCAACGCGGCACGGCCCGGTCGGGTTCCTAGTGCTACAGATGCCCACGCCCGCCGAAGTACTGGCGCATCCATCGCCGCCTGGCTCCTTGTCGACGGATCTACGATCCCTGCTCATCAGACATAGTTGTGCCGTCATTGCCAGCGTCCGCTGGACCTCCCGCAGCCGTTCCACCAATCGGCCGGGGTTCGGGCTGCTCTTGCGGAACGGCGGCTGCGGGGGGAGGGCCGCTGAAGCGTATGTCACCGTATACCGCGCCAACTTGTATGGCGGTCTGCACATTCCCATCGATCTTGTTCGCGCTGTCATTGTGGTCTAAACGCCGACCGCCCTCACTGCGAGATTCAGCGAACGGTGGATCACCGGGCCGCGGTAGCGCACCAGGTACACGGAACCGATCGGTACGATTAAGCACAGCGTTGACAACGTCCCGCGGCAGCTGTCCTGTCGATGGTGGCTCAGCTTCAGGTGAGAGGTCGACGTGGAAGTCCTGCCTCTGTGTCTTATTGTTCGTTCGCGGATTCGTCGCCTCGACCTCCAGTCGCCATTCCAAACGAACTCGCAAACAGTCCTCGACTGTCCGTACATTCCGAAAGCGCCAGATATCCGAGCTGAGGAACACCTGCCACCCATCCGGACCGTTCCCGTTGCCGGCCAGGCCCCAGCTCCCCATCTGGAGCATGACGTAGAGCCGACAGAGGGCGACCTGGTCACCGTCGTCCAATCCGAGCTGCCGACGCGCCTCCTCGGAGGTGACACAGGGTATGGTCTCCGTACTGTCGGGGGCCGGATCGAAGTCGACCTCCTTCTGAGCCAGCCAGCGGAGCAATCGGACGAACCGTTCGGTGTCTTCCCGGCCTCCGTCGCAAACATGGATGCCCGGCAAGCGCAGGCGTAGCTTGTCCTCGGCGGCGAACCAGGTCGCAGGCAACGGCTTGACGATCAACGAGCCCGGCAACAACTGGATGACCGCCCGCGTGTCGAGGCCGTGCTTGCGGCGTAGTGGCCGGTCAATCGATACAAAAGTCGGCCACTCGCCATGTTCCCGGAACCAGTCGTAGACCGATTGGAGGACGAGTCGCTGTTCGGTGGTCAACAACTCACCTGCGCTATCCAAGCCAAGCTCCCTTCCTTGCGTACCGAATAGCGGCATCGTACCCTTGGCCAGCAACAGCTCGGGAAGGCCGACACCGACACATATGTAGCTCCTACTTCGAAACGGCGTCGAAGAGAACAATGAAGTCGGCTCCACATCTCGGTGGCGGGCGTAGAACAACTTGTTCTACACTCGGAGTCATGGACCGCATACCGATCCGGGAACTGAACCAGCACACGAGTGCGGTGCTGGCTCGGGTGCAGCATGGCGAACCGCTGGAAGTGACCGTCAACGGTCACGCCATCGCCCGGCTGGTACCTGTCGAACCGAGCGAACTCGATGATCTGGTGGCGCGCGGTCGCATCACGCTGGCCACCAGCAGCGGACCGATCCAGCGCCCAACAGGCCCGGTGGACACCTCGATCGACTCCACAGACATTATCTCGGAACTCCGCGAGGAGCGCTGGTGATCTACCTCGACAGCGCAGCCATCGTGAAGCTCATTCGACCCGAACCCGAAACCGACGAGTTGCACGAGTGGTTGCTGGCCAACCAGGAACAACCGTTGCTGTCGTCGACCCTCGCGGAGATCGAGGTACCCCGTGCGCTGCGTCGGGCCGATCCCAGTCGGCTGGTCGCCGTTCCGACGGTGTTGTCGAAGATCAACAAGGTTGAGATCGACAGCACCGTGCGTGCCACCGCCGCCGCGTACCAGGATCCGCACCTGCGTTCACTCGACGCGATCCATCTTGCTTCCGCACACAGCCTGGTTCTTGACGGCGTTCCGATAACCGCGTTCGTTACCTATGACAAGCGACTGCTTGCGGCCGCGGCCATGGCGGGCCTGCCGACCGCTTGTCCTGGAGCCCGGACCTGATCAGTCGCGGTCAGCGGTGGATCAGCACCGTCAGCAGGATCGCCGCCAGGGCGGCCAGGAACAGCACCGTGCCGAAGTGGCGGTAGTTGGAGTTGGTGCGGCGGGCCGGCCGCCGGCCGTCGTCGGCCGGGAGCGAGCTCTCGTGGTGGCCGCGCTCGTTGTGGTGGTGGCTGCCACCGTGATGGTGGCCGCCGCTGAAGTGGCCACCGTCGTGTCCGCCGCTGTAACCGCCCCCGCCGTCGTGCATGGCGTCACGCTATACCGCTCAGTGCGCGTAATCAGCCAAAGGAGGACATGAGCAGACCAGGTTTCGGTCGCCCTTCGCGCCGTCGATTCGGCGGACCGGGGGCCATACCTTCTGGGTCGACGTGCCGGCCGGGAACGCGGCCTCCTCCCTGCTGTACGGGTGGTTCCACTTGCCGGCCACCGACGCCGCCGTGTGCGGCGCGTTGTGCAGCGGGTTGTCGTCCGCGGGCCACAATCCGGCGCCGACTCGCTCGATCTCCTGGCGGATCGCGATCATGGCGTCGCAGAAGCGATCCAGTTCGGCCAGGTCCTCGCTCTCGGTCGGCTCGACCATCAGCGTGCCGGCTACCGGGAACGACATCGTCGGTGCGTGCAGGCCGTAGTCGGCGAGGCGCTTGGCCACGTCGTCCACCGTCACGCCCGTCGCCTTCGTGATCGGGCGCAGGTCCAGGATGCATTCGTGCGCAACGAAACCAGCGCCCGAACCGACGCCGTGGTCGGTGCCGGTGTAGAGGACCGGGAAGTGGTCGTCGAGGCGCCGTGCCACGTAGTTCGCGGCCGCCACCGCCGTGAGCGTCGCGCGGCGCAGGCCGTCAGCGCCCATCATCCGGACGTACGCCCACGAGATCGGCAGGATCGCGGCGCTGCCCCACGGTGCCGCGCTCACCGGGCCGACCCCGGTCGACGGGCCGGCGGCCGGCTGCAGCGGGTGGTTCGGCAGGAACGGCGCCAGGTGTGCGCGCACGCCGATTGGGCCGACGCCGGGACCGCCGCCGCCGTGCGGGATGCAGAACGTCTTGTGCAGGTTGAGATGTGAGACGTCGGCGCCGAACTCGCCGAACCTGGCGAGGCCGATCAGCGCGTTCAGGTTGGCGCCGTCGACGTACACCTGGCCGCCCGCCTCGTGCACCACGCCGCAGACCTCGCGGACCGTGTCCTCGTACACGCCGTGGGTGGACGGGTAGGTGATCATGATCGCGGCCAGGTCGTCGCGGTGCGCCCCGGCGACCTCACGCAGGTGCGCCATGTCGATGTTG
>DATBCR010000596.1:0-6409 GCA_036270375.1 Pseudonocardiaceae bacterium
GCCGTGGCGGTGGCGTTCGAATGGGCTCGGCCGAATGTGGTGCGTCGACCTGGGTTCTTCGGGCCGGA
Source organism: Pseudonocardiaceae bacterium (assembly GCA_036270375.1). Lineage (GTDB taxonomy): Bacteria > Actinomycetota > Actinomycetes > Mycobacteriales > Pseudonocardiaceae > DATEPR01. The sequence continues at coordinate 69 of DATBCR010000596.1, forward strand.
ACTCACGCCGCCCGCCGGTTCCGACGAGCAGTGCAGGATGTTGGCGTTTCTCGGGCGGGCCGCTTGGCAGCCAGTGCCGGCCTGACATCCACGTCGGTGGTGGTGGAGCTACCATCGGCTCCGCCCGCCGGATGTCCACAATAGACAGTCTTATATGGTTTTCGTGCTGCCCAGGGCAAGTAGCCGGCCGGCCAGGAAGCGGCGGTCGGCCGGGTTGGTGGCCAGCTCGTATGCGCACCGGTACGCGCTGGCCGCCTCATCGGTGCGGCCGAGTCGGCGCAACAGGTCGGCGCGGGCGGCGTGCAGCAGGTGGTATCGCGCCAAGCCGTCGATCCCGTCGATCAGCGCCAACCCCTGGCTGGGCTCGGTCGCCATGGCCACGGCGACCGCGTGGTTCAGCGCGACCACGGGTGTCGGTGCCACCGCGAGCAGTTCGCCGTACAGCGCCGTGATGCGGGACCAGTCGGTCTGGTCGGTCGACGGGGCCTGCGCGTGTAGGGCGGCGACGGCTGCCTGCAGTTGGTACGGGCCGATCGCGCCATGGCGCAGTGCCCGATCCAACAACCCGATGCCTTCAGCGATCTCGGCGCGGTCCCATCGGTCACGGTCCTGGTCGGCGAGCAGCACCACCTCGCCGGCGTCGGTGTAGCGGGCAGCGCTACGCGAGTCGTGCAGCAGCAACAACGCGACCAGCCCGAGCGCTTCCGGCTCGTCCGGCATGAGCGTGGCGATCAGCTTGCCGAGCCGGATGGCCTCCGCGCGCAACCGACGGTGCTCCTCGGTGCCAAGGTCCGCGGTGTAGCCCTGGGTGAAGATCAGGTAGACGACGGCAAGAACCCCCGTGATGCGCTGAGGCAGCACGTGGTCGGCGGGCACTTCGAGGCTGATCCCGGCGTCGCGGATCTTGTGTTTCGCCCGCACCAACCGCTGCGCCAGGGTCGACTCGCTGACCAGGAACGCTCGCGCGATCTGCCCAGCGGTCAGGCCCACCACGGCCTGCAGCGTGAGCGCGACCCGCGCCTGTTCGGCCAGCGCGGGGTGGCAGCACGTGAAGATCAGGCTCAGCCGCTCGTCACCAACGCTGAGCAGACGTTCCTCCCCACAATCGGTCATCATCGTCACCATGTCCGGCGTCAGCCCGCCAACGGCCCGCTCCTGTTTGTCCCGGCCGACCTGGGCACGTCGTACCCGGTCGACGGCGTGGTTGCGCGCCACCGTGAGCAGCCACGCCACCGGGTCGTCCGGCGTCGTGTCGACCCAGCGGCGCAGCGCCGTCGCGCACGCCTCCTGCAGCGCGTCCTCGGCCAGTTCGAAATCGCCCAGCGCGCGAACAAGCGCGGCCAGCATCCGCACTCGATGCTCGCGGTAGACCCGCTCCACCACGAGCCCGGACGTGTCGGTCATGTCATTCCCCGCTGGCCGCCACGTCGACCGGGGTGTTGTCGACACCGGGCACCTGCACGACCGGTCGGACCTCGATGGAGCCGTCTTCGGCCATCGGGCACAGCGCGGCCAACTCCAGGGCCTCGTCGAGACCCCGGCACTCCAGAATGTAGAAGCCGCCGAGGTGCTCGTGGGTTTCCGCGAACGGACCGTCCGTGATCAATGTCCTGCCGTCCCGGACACGGACCGTGGTAGCCGTGTTCTCCGAGTGCAGCGGCTCACCTCCCATCAGCGCGCCCCGGCGGCGACACTCGTCGGCGAACGCGTTCACCCTGGCCAGCGCCTCGGGAAACCGAGCGTCGGTCGGTTCCGGCCGGTCACAGTTGTAGATCAACAGCACATACCGCACATGCCCTCCATACTTCGGGTCGCGATCGGTCAGGACTCAGGACAAGGACGAACAGGCCAAGGACGAACGGGCCGGCTGGATCTCGACACTCGGTCTACGCCAGTTTCCTACCGAAGCACCAGGTCCGCCCGGCGTGGAATTGCGTCGGCTGTCACCATGGGTCGCCGCCGGTGCTGTTGACCAGATTGCGTTCCAACAGGTCGAGTGTGGCGGACACGCCGATCGAGCGGCCTTCGCTCGGCGCGGGTAGGCGGCCGTGATCGCGTTTGAGCGTGGTCAGGGCGTCGTCGATGGCCTGTTGGGCGGCGAACAGGCATGGTGTGCTGTAGATGGCGACGTCGATGCCGAGTTCCTGGAGTTCGGGCAGGGACAGTCTTGGTGACTTGCCGCCGGCGATCTGGTTGAACAGCAACGGTTTGTCGCCGACCACCGCCCTGACCCTGCGGATCGACGCCATGTCGCGGACCCCGTCCACCAGTACCACGTCGGCGTCGGTGGCTGCCAGTGCCTTGGCGCGTCGCAGGATCTCCTCGTCGCCGGTGGCGTCCGTTCTCGCTACCACGACCAGGTCCCGCCGGGTCGCCAGCACCAGGTTGAGCTTGTCGAGGTACTCGTCGAGGGGCAGTACCTGTTTGCCGTCGACGTGGCCGCAGCGGCGCGGCCGTTTCTGGTCCTCGAGGATGACTCCGGAGGCACCGATGCGTTCCAGTTGCCCGACGACCTGTACGGCGACGGCCGGGTCGACATAGCCGTCGTCGATGTCCACCAGCAGGTGGTGGTCCGGGAACGTGAGCCGCAGGCGTTGGGTGAAGGCGACCATGTCCGGCCAGGCTACGAAACCGATGTCCGGCAGGCCGTAGTGTGATGCGGCGAAGCCAAAGCCGGACACGAACAGGCCGTCGAAATGTCGTGCGGCCAACGATGCGGAGAACATGTCGAACACCCCGACGAGCGGTGTGATCGTGTCGGACCTGATCAGTGACCGCAGGGCGGTTCCGTGCTTCATGGCTGGCCTCCGGGTGTGGGTCGAGGGATCGGGCTTGATCCACTCCCGAGCGTGCCAGTGGCAGGGTTAGCGTGGGGATAACTCAGTACAAGGCGAGGACAAACGCCTTGCACTGACGGGTGATTCATTGCCCGGACCGTCCTGTTCGGACCCGGGTCACCCGCCGGGACTGCCACTCGTCGCGGGGACGGACGCGGGCAGCAGAAGGCAGAACACGGGCCTTGGCGCGGGTCGTCGCAGCAGCAGGCGCCCACCTTCGGCCTCGGCGAGGGAGCGGGCCAGCGCGAGGCCGATGCCCCGGGTGCCGCCTCGGGCGTCGGGCTTCGTCGCTCGCGCCGCGAAGGCGGTGGCCGGGTCGGCGAGTCCTCCCCCATCGTCGGACACCGCTATCTGTAGGCCGTCGGCGAGTTCGTCGATGCCGACCGACGTCTCGCCGGCGCCGTGCTCGAGCGCATTGCCCAGCAACACGTCCAGGACATGCTGGACCGCGGCCGACGACGCCCGCACCTCGGGCAGTTCGGCCGCGACGGTCAGCACCAGCTGGCGTCCGCGGTCGGCGAACATGCCGTGCCAACGGTCCCGGACACCGGCCACCAGGTCATCTACCACGAGTGCGTCGCCAGGCGCGTGTGTGTCGCGGGCCAGCAGGAGCAGTTCCTCAATGGTGGTCCGGAGCTGTTCACCTCGGCGCAGCGCGGTGCGGGCCGCCTGCTCCAGATCGGCATCCGGCCGGGACAGTGCGGACTCCAACCCCAACGTCAGCGCGGTCAGCGGGGTTCGGAGCTGGTGCGAGACGTAGGTGCTGAACGATCGCTCCCGGTCGAGCAGCTGACCAAGCCGCCGGGCGGTCGAGTCGATCGCCTCCGCGAGGGTGTCCGCCTCGCTGATCTGGGACTTCTCGGTGGTGATGGTGAAATCGCCTGCCCCGAGGGCGCGTGCGGACTCGGTCAGCCGTTCCAGTGGCACCGCGATACGGCGGGCCTGTCGGCGGGCGAGCAGTGCGGCCACCCCGATCGCCGCGGCGCCGAGCAGCGCCAGCACCGCGAACGCACGCGCGGTCAACGCGGTGACAGTGTTATAGGGGACGGCCACTCGGACGATCGGGGCCACCGTCTGGTCGGACGGCACCGGCGCGGACACCGCGAGCGCATCGCCCTCTCGCGCCACGTGCATCCGGCCGTCCGCCGCCGCTGCGGCCAGACCGGAGACGTTGGGGCCGTGCGCACGGATGAGTCGGCCCTGTGCCGTGTAGATACCTACGGTGAGGTTGGCCGGCAGGTCCGTCGGCAGGTGCACCGGACTGTCGTCGGACTCGATGGTGTCCGGTATGGCGGCCGCGACCCGCGTCGCGTCCACCTGCAACGCTGTCACCGCCGCACCTTCGTAGACGCTGTTGCTGACCGCGCCGAGCGGCACCGCGAACAGCAGCACGGCGAGGGTCGTCACGGTCACGATCGACGCCCGCACGCGGGCCCGCAGCGGCCGAGCACGCAGCGGACCGCCGCTGTTTCGATTGGTGGTCTTCGCTGGTGCCACGTGTCCTCATCCTCGCCCGCCGCGTGCGCGGATACGCACGCCTTCTCGCAACAAAGGTAAATGCATTTCTTACCGACTGCTGGCCGGGCGCAGACACGGGTGCTCATAATCTCGAAGAAACACCCGACGGAGAGGGAGGAAATGATGTGTCGTGACACCGGAAGTGCACAGTGGAGAGCAGCGGACGGCCGACCGTCCCTATCATCGCAGCGTGGGACTCGCGCATCTCCTCGTCGTCGAGGACGACCCGGACATCGGTTTCGAGCTGCGCGAGGCGCTGGTCGGACATGGCTACACCGTCGACTGGGCGGTGACCGCGGCCGAAGCGGAACGGTGTGCCGCCCAGGGCGGTGCCGAACTGATCCTGCTCGACCTCGGGTTGCCGGACCGGGACGGGGTGTCCCTGTGCCGGCGTCTGCGGTCGCAGCTGGCCTGTGCGGTGATCGTGGTGCTCACCGCGCGGACACAGGAGTTCGAGGTGGTCGTGGCGCTCGACGCTGGTGCGGACGACTACCTGACCAAGCCGTTCCGGCTGACCGAGCTACTGGCCAGGCTGCGTGCACACCTGCGCCGGCAGTCCGCGGCTGCGGGTACCCCTCAGCTGCAGGTCGGTGCGGCGCGGGTCGATCCGCATGCCCGGCGGGCCTGGGTCGGCGAGGACGAACTTGTGCTGCGGCCCAAGGAGTTCGATCTGCTGCTGTTGCTCGTCGAGCGGGCAGGGCAGGTGGTCAGCCGGGACGAGCTGATGTCGTCGGTGTGGGACGAGCACTGGTTCGGTTCGACGAAAACGTTGGACGTGCACGTGTCGGCGCTCCGGCGGAAGCTGGTCGAGCACGGCGAGGACACCCGGCGGATCACCACGGTGCGCGGTCGCGGCTATCGCTACGAACGCGACTGCTGAATCGCGGTCTACCCGCGCGCTGGCAGGTGATCGGCGAAGCGTTCGTCGACTTCTTCTTCGCGCAGGCCGAAGTCGGCGAGCCGATAGTGGTGTGCCGGCCGACGCGGGCCGGAATTGCTGTCGGCGTGCATGGTGCTCATCGCGGCTTCCGCTTGGTCGGTCAGTTCGAGCCCCATGTGTCCGTAGATCGACCGCACGGTCCCGATCGGGTCGGTGACCAGGTCCTGGTAGTGGACATCGTAGAACTGGGCCGGGTCGTGTCGTGCGCGGTCGGCGGTGAAGCGGTCAAGGCCGCGCGCCCACAACTTGAGCTGGTCGCGTCCCACGACATCGCCCTGGAACACGGTCGACCAGCCGTTGCTCGCCTGCTGGTTCAGGCTGCACACCGACGCGATGGCGGTGCGCGGCGACCGGTGTGTCTGGATCACCAGCGCGTCCGGATACACCGCGAGCAACGCGTCGAGGGCGAACAGATGGCTGGGATTCTTGAGAACCCAGCGGCGGTCGCGATCGAGCAGTCCGATCAGCTGGAGGTGGCGCCGGTGCCTGCGGTAGGCGCCGGTCCAGTCCTGGCCGGCCAGCCAGGCGGAGTAGGTCGGCAGGTGGGCCAGGCACTCATAGGAGACCGACCGCATCGACTGGCGCAGCAGTTGCCAGCATTCCTCGACCTCGTCGGCAGCCATGAAGTGCAGCCCCATGAACTCGGGATGCTCGACGTGGTGCCGGTGGTAGTTCTCCTGGATCGCCTGGAACACCGGGTTGTCCACCCAGGTCGCGCGCGGCGGGCGGGGTTGCGGTGTTTCGGTGAGCCAGGCCTGCAATCCCTGGTGCCCGGGATCCGCGGCGAGCAACCGGTGCAACGCGGTCGTGCCGGTGCGCGGCAGTCCGGTCACGAAGATCGGCCGCTCGATCGGCACTTCCACGTGCTCCGGATACCGGTGCCACGCGGCCTCACTGAACAACCTCGCCATCAGGGCGCCACGCAGGAACGCCCGCATCACCTTGTTGCCCAACGGTGTCAGGTCGGCGTCGCGTGCGTAGGAATGCAGCAGCACCGCGAGTCCGTCGCGGTAGTCGTCGGTGCCGAAGTCGGCGAGCCCGGTGAT
>DATBCR010000597.1:0-6828 GCA_036270375.1 Pseudonocardiaceae bacterium
TTCGGTGTCGGCCTGGAGGATCAGCCAGCCTCGGCGGTGTAGGTCTTCGGCTCGGGATGGGTCGTTGTCTTCGTGTTCCAGTGCTACTTGGTGTGCGGGCCATGCGAAATCCAATCTGTGCCTTACCTGGCCGTTGTGGTCGCGTATCTCGTATTGGCATTCCGGTTTCGGGAAGCCGGAATCGGCCAGTACCAGCAGGAATGCGCTCTGGGCCGGTGATTCCGGCAGGCCGCTGGCCAAACTCAACAACCGTGCGGCTTGCTTGGTGCCTCGGCGGTCCGGTCTTGCCGCCAACTGTGTCGCGACCGATTCGATGAAGTCGGGTCTGTCCTCGGCCCGCATCGCGCGCAATAGCTGGTCCGCGCATGCCAGGGCTGTTCGGCGGGGTGCTGAGCACAGGACTTCGGTGATGGTTCGGTCCATGGTCAGCACCCGTAGGCCGTCCATCACCGTGACTTCGCCGGGGGTCACGTCGCCCTGGTGGACCACAAGGCCGTTGCGGGATCTGATTCGCTGTGTGTACGGCACCCGCACGTGTACCGGGAAGCCGCCGATCGCCGAGCAGCCGTGCAGTGCCGCCGCCGTCGGACCCACCAGCACACCGCCGGTCAGCAGCAGGGCGCCGGCGCACCGGGTTCGCAGGTCCAATACGCGTCGGGCGTCGAGCAGCACACCTCGGCCGAAACCGACCAGGTCGCCGTTGTCCACCGCCGCGCGCAGGCCGTACTCACCCAGCGCCGACCGGGCGTACGGGTACGTGTAGGCCCCGTGGAGCCCGTCCAAGATGTCGATCACATGGTCCAGCGTGCCGAAACCTGGCCGGGCGCGACGGGACATCAGGCCTGGTTGTGGACAACCTCAAGGGCTGTCCACAACCTCGAAGATCGGGCTTGACTACGGCCCGATTCCGCTGCACGGGCGGGTGCGCAGGTCGTCCACGTAGTCGGCCGGCGCGCCGGCCGACTCGGCCGCGTTCGCGACAACACCCAGGTACCTGGCCGACGGCAGGCCGCCCTCGTACGCGTCCAGCACATACAGCCAGGCGAGCACCGACCCCTCAAGGGTCTGCACCCGAAGGCGGATTTTCTTGTGTAGGCCCAGTTCGGAGCCTTCCCAGCTGTCCAGCCGTTCCTCGTCCTCCGGCATCATGTCGTAGAACACGACGAAGACCTGCGACTCCGGGTCCTCGACGATGGTGGCTAGCGAACCCTCCCAGGTGAGGTCCTCGGCGCCGAAGGTCAGGCGCCAGCCGACGAGCCACCCGGTGCCCGCCATTGGCGAGTGCGGGGCTCGCTCCATCATCTGGGCAGGGTCCATGTTGGACCCGTACGCGGCGTAGAGCGGCACGCCGGACAGCCTAGCGACCCAGGAGATCACCTGATGGCACCTCGCGGTGAACCGGTCGGTCCGGTGACCGCCGGGAGCCGATCCGGCCAGTTCAGCCGCCCATCGACCAGCCCCGTACGGTAATTACCGCACTGTCGGAGACCACCTGAATGGGAGACTGCCTTCATGACACGGATCGTGATCATGGGAGGCGGCCCGGCGGGCTACGAGGCGGCGCTGGTGGCCGCGGCGCACGGTGCCCAGGTGACGATCGTCGAACCGGCCGGGCTCGGTGGCGCCTGTGTGCTCTACGACTGCGTGCCGTCCAAGACGTTCATCGCGTCGGCGGGGGCGCGGTCGGCCTTCCGGGACGCGGATGAGCTGGGCATTCGCATCGGCGACGTGAACGCGGACGTGGACCTGCCGGTGGTGCACGGCCGGGTGAAGGGGCTGGCGCTGGCACAGTCCGCCGACGTGCGGGCCCGGGTGCTGCGCGAGGGGATTGACGTGATCACCGGCTGGGCCCGGTTCTCCGACCATGCCCCCGGCCTTGCCCAGCACGAGGTCACCGTCACCACCACCGCCGGTGACATCATGACGCTGCCCGCCGACGTCGCCCTCGTCGCGACTGGCGCGAACCCGAGGATCCTGCCGGGCGCCGAGCCGGACGGCGAGCGGATCCTGACCTGGCGCCAGATCTACGACCTGCCGAGCCTGCCCGAGCACCTGGTCGTGATCGGCTCGGGCGTGACGGGTGCCGAGTTCGCGTCCGCCTATACCGAGATGGGCGTCGACGTGACGTTGGTCTCCAGCCGGGACCGGGTGTTGCCGCACGAGGACGCGGACGCGGCCGCGGTACTCGAGGACGTGTTCGCGGAGCGCGGCACGACGCTCGTCAAGCACGCGCGGGCCGAGCGGGTGGTGCGGATCGGCGACGGTGTCACGGTGCTGCTCGCGGACGGTCGGGCGATCGAGGCCAGCCACGCGCTGATGACCGTCGGTTCGGTGCCCAATACGGCGGACATCGGTCTGGCGCGCGTCGGCATCGAGACCGGGCCGGGCGGGTTCATCTCGGTCGACCGGGTGTCCCGGACCAGCGTGTCCGGCATCTACGCGGCCGGCGACTGTACGGGCCTGCTGATGCTCGCGTCGGTGGCGCAGATGCAGGGTCGGATCGCGATGTGGCACGCGCTCGGCGAGTGTGTCGCGCCGATCAAACTCAAGACGGTGGCCGCGAACGTGTTCACCCATCCGGAGATCGCGAACGTCGGCATCAGCCAGTCCGCGATCGACTCCGGCGCCGTGCCGGCCCGTACCGTGATGCTGCCGCTGGCCACCAACGCGCGGGCCAAGATGGAGGGGCTGCACCGCGGGTTCGTGAAGGTGTTCTGCCGGCCCGCCACCGGTGTGGTGATCGGGGGTGTCGTGGTGGCGCCGAGTGCCAGTGAGCTGATCCTGCCGATCGCGCTCGCCGTGCAGAACCAGTTGACCGTGGAACACCTCGCGTTGACGTTCTCGGTGTATCCGTCGCTGTCCGGGTCGATCACCGAGGCCGGGCGCCAGTTGATGCGGCACGACGACCTGGATTGAACTCTGATCCAGAGTCGGGGCAACCACTCGGCCGTGATCGGACGTGTGGGGGGCAACCGGATCACGTCGATCCACGCTCCGCCGCACCACGGCGGACCGGCGTCCGGTCCTTGGAGGGGTTGCCTTGATTTCCCGTCGTCACATTGTTGGTGTCGCGCTGGCCGCCGGGCTGATGTTGGCCGGGGGCACCGGTTTGGCCGCCGCCGACGGCACGCCGACCACCGCCCCGCCCTTGCCGTCCAAAGCGGACTGTTCTGTCGTCACGAAGGCGGGTCAAACTCCTGTGGTGATCAAGACCACTCCTGCCAACGGGGTTCCGACCATCGTCCAGTGTGTTGCGGCGCCCACTGCCGTGCGTGGTGTCGTGCCCAGGGGTGCGCCGCAGACCGGTGGTGGCGCCCTGGCCGCCGAGGTCAGTTCCTGGGGGCGGTGACTTGACGACGGCGAGAGCGGCAACTGTTGCGCTGTCAGGGATCGCGGCCGTTCTCGCCGTGTTCGTCAGCGGTTGCGGGCCCAGTGGCACGGCGGCTGTGGGTGCGGGGCCACTACTGGCGCCCACCGAGGTGAAGGCGGAGACGAGTACGACGGCGCTGCCCCGGTCGTTGCCGGTTCTGTTGCGGATTCCCAAGATCGGGGCGCAGTCGTCCTTAGTACAGCTTGGGTTGAATCCGGACGGGTCCGTGCAGGTGCCGCCGGTCAGCCAGCCGATGCAGGCCGGGTGGTACGCGGGCGGGTCGGCGCCGGGGGAGATCGGGCCGGCCGTGCTGCTCGGTCACGTGGACGGCGACAAGCAGGAGGGGATCTTCTTCCGGTTGCACGAGTTGGCGGTCGGGGACGACGTGTTCGTCACCCGTCAGGACGGTGTCGTGCTGCGGTTCACGGTCACCAGGACGAGTGAGGTCAGCAAGGACGCGTTCCCGACGGACGCGGTCTACGGCCAGACAGCGGATCCCGAGCTGCGGCTCATCACGTGCGGTGGCGCGTTCGACAGGGCCGCGCACAGTTACGTGGACAACATCGTGGTGTACGCGACACTCGCGGCGAACCAGGCGGGCTGACCGCCCGTCACTCCATCGGGATCGTTCGACAATGTCGGCTGTCGTCGATCCACGGATGTACCGCCTTCCGGGTAGCGTGAGCCACGGGCGGCCCGGCCGTCCATGGTGTCGGAGTACAGGAGGCGGTTCGTGGTCAACCACAGGTCGGCGGCCAATCCGACCGGTTCGCGACCCGGTGCGTTCGGTGCGTTCGGTGCCCGCCTCGGTGTCGCCGACCGCGAGGAGGCGTGGCAGCGGCTCGGTGCCGAGCAGTTCGACGTGGTGGTGATCGGCGGCGGCGTGGTCGGCGTCGGGACGGCGTTGGACGCGGCGACGAGGGGGCTGCGGGTCGCGCTGGTGGAGGCGCGGGACTTCGCGGCCGGTACGTCGAGCCGGTCGAGCAAGCTGTTCCACGGTGGGCTGCGGTATCTGGAGCAGTTGGAGTTCGGGTTGGTGCGGGAGGCGTTGCGGGAGCGGGAGTTGATGCTCACCCGGCTCGCGCCGCACCTGGTCAAGCCGGTGAGTTTCCTGTACCCGCTGACGCATCGGTTCTGGGAGCGGCCGTACACGGCCGCCGGATTGTTGTTGTACGACCAGATGGGTGGGGCGCGGTCGGTGCCCGGCCAGAAGCATCTGTCCCGGGCCGGGGCGCTACGGATGTTCCCCGCGCTGAAGCGGGCTTCGCTGATCGGTGGGATTCGGTATTTCGACGCGCAGGCCGACGACGCGCGGCACACGCTGACCGTCGGCCGGACGGCGGCGCACTACGGGGCTGTCGTGCGGACGTCGACGTTGGTGACGGGGTTCATCAAGGAGTCCGACCGGGTGTCCGGGGTGCGGGTGCGGGACGTCGAGGATGGTCGTGAGGCCGATGTGCTGGCCGGTGTGGTGATCAACTGCACCGGCGTGTGGACGGATGAGATGCAGCAGTTGTCCGGCAGCCGGGGGCGGTTCCGGGTGCGGGCGAGCAAGGGTGTGCACATTGTCGTGCCGCGTGATCGGATCGTGGCCGAGTCGGGGTTGATTCTGCGGACCGAGAAGTCGGTGTTGTTCGTTATTCCGTGGCGGAATCATTGGATTATCGGTACCACGGATACCGACTGGAATCTTGATCTGGCACATCCGGCGGCCACCCGGGCGGATATCGACTATGTGTTGGATCATGTGAATTCGGTGTTGGCCACGCCGTTGACCTACGATGATATTCAGGGCGTTTATGCTGGGCTGCGGCCGTTGTTGGCCGGGGAGAGCGAGGAGAGTTCGAAGCTGTCGCGGGAGCATGCGGTGGCTCGGGTGGCGCCTGGGTTGGTGGCTATCGCGGGTGGCAAGTACACGACTTATCGGGTGATGGGCGCGGATGCCGTGGATGCGGCCGGGGCCGAGTTGTCCGGGCGGTTGCAGCGGTCGATCACGGACAAGGTGCCGTTGTTGGGGGCGGACGGGTATCACGCGCTGGTGAATCAGGCGGACCAGTTGGGGGCTCGGTACGGGCTGCATCCGTATCGGATTCGGCATTTGTTGGATCGGTACGGGTCGCTGATTCATGAGGTGTTGGCGTTGGCGGTCGATGATGCCGAGCTGTTGAAGCCCATTCCGGCCGCGCCGGACTATTTGCAGGTCGAGGTTGTTTACGGGGCCAGTCACGAGGGTGCTCTGCATCTTGAGGACGTGTTGACCCGGCGGACTCGGATTTCCATCGAATATCCGCACCGGGGAGTTGACTGTGCGCAGGCGGTGGCGCGGTTGATGGGTGGCGTGTTGGGGTGGGACGATGCCGTGGTGGCGCGGGAGGTCGAGGCGTACACGGCGCGGGTTGACGCCGAGCGGAAGTCGCAGAACGAGCCCAATGACCAGGCGGCGGATGCGCAGCGGCGGGCGGCGCCGGAGATTCGGTCGCAGCTCGTTTCTAACTGAAGTTTCTAACTGAAGCGTTCCTCCGCTGCGCTGGCAGTGATGCCGGCGAGCAGGTCGGACAGTTGAGCGACCAACAGGCGGGTGTCGGCCGGGGAGATCGTGCTCCAGGACACGCCGTCCGGGGTTGTCTGGCGTAGCTGTAGGTATCGGCCGGCGTCCGTGTCGAAGAAACCGATCACGTGTGCGGCTCGGCGGCGGTGGCCCCAGCGGTTGCGTGCCGATGCGCCGAACTGGCCCTGTCGTCGTACGGTGCCGAACATTACTCGCAGGATTCCGGCGTCGCGGGCGGTGATTCCTCGGCGGCACAGCGCGAACTCGAATGCCTCCTGGCCGGTCGCGTCGAGGGCCGCCGCGTCCAGGTCGGCCGCGCGTACGGTGATCGACTCGCCAGGGCCGGCCGGAATCGTTGGCAGCGCGCCCAATGCTTCTCTCGCCAGACCGGTGGGTGGGATCTCCGACAACGTCAATCCGTGCTTGGTCAACAATGCGAACACCGCGTCGTCGCCGTTTGCCGCCACCAGCAGCCGTACGCCTTTTGTGGCGCCGAAACGGCCGTCAATCTCCTGGTCCGGGCGTTCCAGCAGACGCAGCAGGTGCGCCAGTCGATCATCTACCGACAACTGTCGACCCAAGCCCCGGTGGGCGAGGGACTGCCACGCCGACGCCGTGAGTTCGCGACGTTCGGTGTACGTCCGCCCTGGTGACGGTACCCGCAATACCAGCGGCACCTCGGCCAGGCGCAAATGCTCCGTCAGCACGTCGAATTCGAGGGCCGAGATGGTGATCGGCTCGGCGGGTGGCGGGTCACTCCGGTCGGCGCCGAGCAGGCCCGTCATCTGAGTGGCCTGGATTCGCCGATTACCGGTGGCGAATAGGACTGGCGGTCGCCGTAAATGTCCTCGGCCTCGATCAGGTATTTCGACTCGTGTTCCTGGTCTTCCGGCTCGTCCGCACGATTGGC
>DATBCR010000598.1:0-6293 GCA_036270375.1 Pseudonocardiaceae bacterium
GCGGTGTTCCTGGCCATCGCGTACGCGCCGTGGATGGCGAGCTTCACCGAGACCGTCGAGAAGCGCAACCCCGCGCTCACCGCGACCGGGCTCGCGGTGTGGGGCTGGGTCATCCGTGCCGTCGTGGCGGTTTCGATCTTCATCCTGCCGTTCGTTGTGAATTCGGTGACACCTCTTGTGCAGTACGGCACGCAGGTGCAGACACTGGCGGCCAAGTACCACAACGAGTTGGGCACGCTGGCCGCGATCGATCCGGGCACCGTGGCCACACTGAGCGTGCAGCCGACCAACACGAGTGCCGCCGCGACGGCCATCGGCGAGATCGCGAAGGCATTCCAAGTGGACGCCGGCACGGCGACACAGCGACTGCTCGCGGTGGCCGCGGTGCCACGCGCGGACCTGGCGTTCCTGCAGGCCCACGCGACGGAAGTACAGCAGGCCTCGCTATCCACACCCGGTCAGTGGCAGAGTTGGTGGTGGGTGTGTGTCGGGGGCGAAGCGGTGTTCATTCCGTTGATCTTCTTGATGGGCGGTCGATGGAGCCCCAAGCGGGCGCGCGACGACCTGGCCGAGCACGAGGCAGCGGTGGCGAAGGAGTTGGCGGAGCTGGCCAAAACCTGATCAAACCTCGACCAACGTAGAGTCCTGTCTCGACTGACCGGACGACTACCAAGACAGCACGACAACGGTGTCAACCAAGGATCCTGCCGACTCGGGGACGCGATGGACCAGGTGGCCCACGACGCAAGGAGTTTCCGTGACGCACGGTACGAGGTTGGCTCGCAGACGTAACTGGATGCTGGCGGTCCTCACGGCGGTCGTTCTCGTTGCCGCGGGGCTGGTCGCGTTACACATGACCAGCTCGTCGAGAACGGCCGCCGACGCGCCGGGGGTCACCGCGGGCCAGATCGTGCTCGGCAGCCACCAGCCGCTGACCGGGCCGGCCGCGCCCGGCTACAAGGAGGTGTCGGCCGCCGCCAGCGCGTTCTTCAAGTACATCAACGCACACGGCGGCGTGTACGGCCGGTCGATCGTGTTCAACTACCAGGACGACGGGTACAACCCGGTGAACACACTGCACGCGGTGCAGAAACTGGTCGGTGACGACAGGGTGTTCGCGATGGACGGCGGCCTCGGCACATCGCCGCACCAGGCCGTTGTCAGTTACCTCAACACGAACCAGGTGCCGGACCTGTTCGTGGAGACGGGTTGCACGTGCTTCAACGATCCGACCAACTATCCGTACACGTTCGGCTACTTTCCGGATTACAAGATCGAGGGCAAGATCCTCGGCCAGTACGTGCGGACCAACTTCCCGACCGACAAAGTCGCCTATCTGCTGCAGGACGACGATCTCGGGCAGAACAGCCAGGAAGGCCTGAACCAGGTCATCCCGCGCACGGCCGTGGTCACCCAGCAGTCCTACGACGCGAACTATCTGAGTGGCGGCCTCGGCCAGCAGGTCGCGGCGGCCAAGGCGTCCGGCGCCGACGTGGTGATCGTCTTCGGCATCCCGGCCGCGGTCGCGCTCGCCATGCTGGCCGCGGCCCAACTGCATTACCACCCGACATTCGTGATCAGCAACGTCGGCGTCGATCCGGCCACATTGGGCGGTCTGATCGCACAGTATTCACAGGGTGCTGCGGATATCTCGCTCGCCAACGGTGCCATCACCGACAGTTATCTGCCGGCATCGACGGACAGCGCCAATCCGTGGATTCAGCTGTTCCGAACCGTGCACGACAACTTCGAAGCCGGCCAGCCATTCGACGCGTACACCGTGAACGGAATGGCGTTGGCCTACCTCACCTACCAGGCGCTGCACGCGGCCGGGCCGAACCTGACCCGGCAAGGGCTGATCACCGCGTTGACCACCAAGGGATCGACGTTCCAGGGGCCGAACCTGGCACCGTTCGGGTTCTCCCCGACCGACCACGACGGAATGCTCGGCACGCAGATCGGCACGCTCGCCAACGGCGTGGTGATTTTGTCTGGACCAGTCTACGTAACCAATGACAGGGACGCGCCGGTCACGCCACAATCCGGCGCGCATCCACTGCCGCCGACCACGTTCTAGCCGACCGTGCGTGTTCATTTCGGCGAACGGGCGATGTCTGGTTGGTCTGATTGGTCCAAAGAATCCACGCTGTCGAAAAAGCCGATGACCGGTCACGGAGAGTTGGCGATGAGGTCACCACGGTAACCAATGAATTCGGGTAGCCAGATTTCCGAACCGCACGTAGGTCGCTCTGGTCGGATCGACTTGCGTCCGGATAAGATGCGCCATCTCCGGCTCCGCAATCCAGACCAACAATGGTTGACGTGAGGCCGAGACAGGGCATCAAACGGAGGTAGCGTGGTCGCGCGTCACCGAGTGTCCCCGGGTGAAGGGGGCAGCGGGTCAGAAGAAACGCCCGACTGGCCGACGGCCCAGTGGCCGACCCGGGGGCAGCCCGGCCAGCCGCCCCAGCCCGGCACCGGACCGCTGGCCAGGGCCATGGTCGTGATGCTGTGGCCGAGGTCGATCCGGGCGAAACTGGTCCGCATCCTCGTGGTGTCCCTGACCCTGGTGCTCGTGCTGCTCGGCTTCCTGATCACCGAGCAGGCCACCAACTACACCGCCGCCAGCCAGACCAGTCAGATCGTGACGGTCGTGCTGCGCGTGCAGGACGTGGTGCACCAGTTACAAGAGGAGCGCGCACTCACCAACGGCCTGCTCGGCGGTGGCATGCAGTTCCAGGCGCAGATCGTGCCGCAGCGCACGCTGACCGACGCCGCGCTGGCCGCGCTGAACCAGACCATCTCCAGCGGCGGTTACAGCAGTGGCGCCGGCACCGACGCGGTGCGTGCCGCGCTGACCAAGCTGGACGGCCTGCAGACAATTCGCACCGACATCGACCAGGACCGGGCCCAGTCCGCGCCGACCTTCGGGTTCTACACCGACGCGGTCACCGCGCTCAACGGCCTCGACCTTGGTCTGGACCAGGCCCAGGACGGCTCGCTGCGGCACGGCCTGCAGACGCTGTACGCGCTCGGTGAGGTCAAGGAGTTCGCCGGCCAGGAACAGGGCCTGCTGGCCGCCGTGTTCGCGGCCAACCGGTTCAGCATCGACAACTACACCAAGTTCGCCGAGGTGCTCGGGCAGAAACAGGCCGCGATCGCCACGTACGACACGTTCGCCACCCCGACCGAACGCAACGCGCTCGACTCGACACTGCAGTCCGCGGCGGCCGACCAGGGCGTGCAGTACGAAGGTGTGGCCATCAACGGCGCCAACGGCACGCTGGCCACCCAGGTCGACCCGGTCGCCTGGTCGGACGCGATGAACACGGTGATCGACAACCTGCGCAACGTGCAGCAGACCGTCGGCCAGGACATCACGACGCGCGCCGACTCGCTGCGCAACACTGCGACCACCCTGCTGATCGGCATCTCCATCCTGGCGGTACTGACGATCGCCGCGATGATCGCCCTCGTGGTCGGCGCGGCCCGGTCCGTCATCGGCCCGCTCGGCCAGCTCGCGCGCGACGCCGACGCGGTGTCCGCGCACCGGCTGCCGGAAACCGTGGCACTCATGCAGACCACGGAGACCGAGGTGCCGCCGCCACCGCCGGTCACCGTGCCGGTCGGTGCGGCGAGCGAGATCAAACTGGTCGCGACCGCGCTGGACCGGGTGCAGAACACCGCTCTCACCCTGGCCACCGAGCAGGCCCTGATCCGCCGCAACACCACGGCGTCGCTGGCCAATCTCGGCCGGCGCAACCAGAACCTGGTGCGCAGGCAGCTGTCCCTGATCAGCGAGTTCGAGCGCGAGGAACTGGACCCGGGCGCGCTGGCCAACATGTTCGAGCTGGACCACCTCGCCACCCGTATGCGCCGCAACGCGGAGAGCCTGCTGGTACTGGTCGGCGAGACGAGTCCCCGGCCGTGGTCGGCACCGCTGCCGGTCGCCGACGTGATCCGCGCCGCACTGTCCGAAGTGGAGGAATACCGGCGGGTGGTGCTGCGCAGGGTGGACCCGGCGTGGGTCACCGGCGCGTCCGTCACCGAGGTCGCGCACATGCTGGCCGAACTGGTGGAGAACGGCCTTTCCTTCTCGTCGCCGGATGTCGAGGTGGAGATCTACGGCCGCAAGACCGGCGGCCGGTACCTGCTGGCCGTCGTGGACTACGGCATCGGGATGCCGCGCGAGGAACTGGAGAAGGCCAAGGCACGCCTGCGGGACGAGGAGAACTTCCTGGTCGCGCCGACCAGGTTCCTCGGCCACTACGTGGTCGGTCGTCTGGCAAGGCAGCTCGCCGTGCAGGTGGATCTCGGCGAGTCGCCGGTCAGCGGCATCACGGCCCGGCTGCTGCTGCCGGCGGAGATCCTTGCCGACCGGCCGGACTCCCCGAGCGACACGGGTGGCCGCGACAAGCGGGCCGCCCGGCCGCCGCGCACGGTGTCGCCAGCGCCGGCCGCCCCGGCCCGGTCCGGGCCGCCGAGCGGACCACAGCCGGTCGTGCCACGAACGACAACACCATCAGCCCCGGCAACCGTGTCGTCGAACTCGCTGCGCGCACCGGATCCCGAGCAGGCCGAGCCGACCGTGAAGTCGAAACCGGTTGCGCCGCCACCGAACGCGCGACCCGCGCCGGTCAAGATCGACCAGACGCCGGTGCACCGGTGGCCGACCGAACAGGAGTCGGTCAGCCTGCCGGAACCCGAATCGCCGCAACCGGTCACCGTCGCCGCGTTGGCCAACTCGGCGCCGTATGATCCGACGCAGGCCACGGTCGCCACGAACACCGCTGCCCAGTACCCCACATCGAATTCGACGCACGCCAACTCGGCCGCGCCGGATCCGACCGAGGAACGAACCCGCAACGGACTGGTGAAACGGCAACCCCGGCATCGCGGCACGACCGCGGGCCGGCCGACGGCCTCACCCATGCCGGCCCGCCACACGGCGGCTGAGTCCGCGCACACCGAACGGTCTCCGGCCGACGTCGGCACCATGCTGTCCGCGTTCCGGCGCGGTCACCAGCGTGGTGAACTGAACGGCCGGCACAGCAACGGCGACGAGCCCGCACCGTCCCACGTGGAACGCGAGGAGGAGCCAGGTGTCCACTGACCTGGACTTGGATATCAATCCGCACAGCTTCAACTGGTTGATCAGCAATTTCGTACGTGGCACGGACGGTGTGCGGGACGCCGTCGCTGTCTCGTCCGACGGCCTGCTCATCGCGATGTCCGAAGGGCTCGACCGAACAGCGGCCGACCGCCTGGCCGCGCTGACATCGGGCCTGGCGAGCCTGGCCAAGAGTGCGTCGAGGTACTACGAGTTCGACGGCCTCAAGCTGATCATGATCGAGATGAAGCGCGGATTCCTGCTCGTGTCGACGATCACCGATGGCAGCTGTATCGCCGTGCTCGCGGACGAGCGGTGCGACATCGGCCTGATCGGCTACGAGATCGCGGTACTCGCCGAGCGGGCCGGCGGGCTGCTCACCCCTGGACTGATCTCCGAGCTGCGAGAGACCCTGTTGAGATGAACGGTGAGGGACGCCGATGAGAGGGGACGACGAGCCACGCCTGCCGGACCCGCGCATGATCCCCGTCACGCAGCCCCAGTCCTGGTTCGACTCGACGATGATGGCGAGCCACGAACCCGATCAGGGAGTCGGTGCCGGGCAGTCGGCGACCGACACCGGCGATGGTGTCTTCGTCCGGCCGTTCATCGTGACCCGTGGCCGCACCCGGCCGCTGCACGACGGCCTGCGCATCGAGACCCTCGTCGAAGCTCTGCCGGCAGCGCTGTCCGCACCGCTGCAGTTCGAACAGCGCCAGATCGTCGAACTGGCGCAGAGCCCGGTCTCGCTGGCCGAGGTGGCGGCCAGACTCGGGGTCCCGCTGGGGGTGGCGCGGGTCCTGATCGCGGACCTGTTCACCGGGAAGTACATCTCGCTGCACGAGCCCACTGAGCTGCCTGTGCACGTGATCGAGAGGATCAGGGACCTTGTACGGGCGCTCTGAACGAGCCAGCATGATCGGTACGACAGGACCATCCGCGGTCAAGATCGTCATCAGCGGTGGGTTCGGGGTGGGCAAGACCACCTTCATCGGCGCGATCTCCGAGATCGAGCCGCTGACCACAGAAGCGTCGATGACCGAGCGGTCGGTCGGCGTCGACGACGCGTCGCTGTTGAGCCAGAAGACCACCACCACCGTGGCGCTGGACTTCGGCCGGATCACGCTGGACAGCTCGCTGATCCTGTACCTGTTCGGCACACCGGGCCAGGAACGCTTCGACT
>DATBCR010000599.1:0-10232 GCA_036270375.1 Pseudonocardiaceae bacterium
CAACCGCAGGTTGCACCTTCCCAGACTTGCTCCGCTTGCCGAACTCCGTTCGACTTCGCCGACCGCCGAATAGGGCTCGTGTTGACGCGGCTGTTCAGTCGCCTGTTATCCGCGATAGCGCGGCTGAATCGAGCGGATCAGTCCTCTGGTGTCCTCCGACGACAGTGAGTGGTCAAGGACGTTCTCATAGTGGCGCCGGTACTGGGCGACTGTCTTTGTTGCCTCGATGTACCGGAAACCAGCGTGGGTCTCGATGGCGACGACATCCCGGTCGAGTGCGTCGCTGAATTCGAAATACGCGTACGTGCAGGTGCTGGTGAACGGCAGTGCGGCGGAGAACGGCAACACGTGGAGGTCGATGTTCGGTGCCGTGGAGCGTTCCACGAGATGGCCGAGTTGGGCGTGCATGATTTCCGGCGTGCCCATCAACTGGTGTAGGCCCGACTCGTGGATCACCGCGACCAGTCGCAGCGGGTGCTGGTCATCCCGGTGGTCCAGGGCGGCCTGCCGGCCCCGGCGCAGTTGAATGAGCATGTCGATCTCGCTCGGCGTACGCCACGGCTCGGTATTCTGGTAGTACACCCGGCTGTAGTCGACGGTCTGCAACAACACCGGGAGCGCGGGGATTGCGTAGACCCGGGTGACGGCGGCCTCGGTCTCGTAGGCGATGTGCGTGTCCAGGTCCGGGGCCATCGCGTCGGAGTACTCGTTCCACCAGCCCTGCCGGTGTGCGGCGCGAACCCACCGGGTCAGTTTGGCGGCCAGTTCGGTGTCGGCGATCTGGTAGTAGTTGATCAGGTCGCGGACGTCCCGCGCCTGGGGGCTGCCCTGCGCGTTCTCGAGGCGGGACAGCTTGGATGTGGAGATCAGCAGGTCACCGGCGACTTGTTCGAGGGTCAGGTTGGCCTCGTCCCGCAACCGCCGTAGCTCGGTGGCGATCCGCTTGCGCGGCATGACCGGCCCCTGGATCGACGGCATCGGACCCTCATCTACGTGGTGCTGGGATCCTTTCGATGGGAATCCCAATCCGGGCACTGTACTCGGTGGCTGTCGCCTGGCAAGTGCTGGACACAAACCCGACACCTTGTTTTTACCGCTTGACAGGGCTTCTCGCACTGTTGTCGGCTGAGATCGCGGGGCTGGCTAGCCCCCAGAGGGTGAGTAAATCAGCACTAATTAGTGATTTCCGACAGAACGGCTGTCTTGGGTTGGGCCATGCGGGCGAGCTAAGCCGGGAATCTTGTAATGGGAATTGCAAACTGAGTTTGCTTCTGGGGATACTTGAACCGTCGTTCTCGATTCGTCCTGGCGACCGACTTCCCAGCCGGCCGACGGCACGGACCGGGTCCGCCGTGGATGGGAAGAGAGGGGACCGGCCAATGTACGTATCGATGAGACTGGGGCCGCTGGTCCGATTGCTCGCCGGAGTCGCGGTGGTGTCCACGCTGGTGATCGGCCTACTCATGGCACACCAGCCGGCGCAGGGCGCACAACAGAACCAGGGCCCGGCGAGCACGCCGGTGCCGACGGCGGTACGGGCGGCCGCCGCCGAGGTGCGACCGCTCGTGTTCCACATCGCCCGTACCGCCGGGCAGGGGTTGAACGTCCTGCGGTGCGCGCGGTCCGGCTGTGGCCGGGTCGGCTGGGTCAACGAGGGTGGATCGTTCACCGTGACCTGCTCGTCGGTGGGCGACGCGGTGCACGGTGACACGACGTGGCTGTACGGCGACGTGCACGGCCAGTCCGGCTACGTCGCGCTGTACAACCTGGACGCGACAGGCGGTGCCAGCGCGACCACGATGGTGCCGGCCTGCGCCACGGGCTGAGCCGACGGCCGGCGCGGCACGCCGCAACGGGTGCCGCGCCGGCGCCGCTTCGCGGAACATGTTGTCGAACTTCCTCGAACTGCGAAGTGATCGCATCACTGTTAGCGTCGGCTGTACGAATTATGAGGTTTCGGTGACAGCAAATAACCACCGGATTGTCTTGGAGTCGCCCGTGGTCCTGGGCTAGCATCGGCCGTCCCGTAATGAGGAACAGAGTCTGAACAGGTATGTCAGAAGCGACCGTTCGCACCGAGGAAAATCCCGAGTTCGATCCCGGGAATTCGCCGCCCCGACAATCACGGCTCCGCCGAATGCTGGACACGCGGCTGGGCCGTTTGGCCGTGCTGGCGGCGGTGCTGGTCCTGATCGTCGGCGCGCTGGCCCTGTGGGCGGCGGCCGGCGCGTCCAAGCTGACGCACGGCACCGCGTTGCCGGACAAGAACTTCGTCGTGAACACCGGCACCGACTCGACAAGCACCACGAGCGTGTCCGCGACCCCGCCGGTTGCTCCCGCGAACGTGACGGCGTCGGTCGCCGGCAAAGCCGTGCACCTGACGTGGCAGGCGCCCCCCGGTTCGGGCGCGATCGCGCAGTACGTGATCTACCGGGACAACGTGAAGCTCGCCGCCGTCACGAACGCCACCACCTACCAGGACACGACGGTCGTGGCCGGCAAGAAGTACGGCTACCAGGTGCAGACGGTGGACACGACCGGTGGCGCGTCCGCCCTGTCGGCCGCGGTGTCGGTGACCGTGCCGGGTACCGCTGCCGGGACGGCGCCGACCGCGCCGGCACCCCTGCCGCCGATGCCGACCGGCTGGCCGAGCGCCGCGAGCACGGGCGCGTCCGGTTCGCTGGCCTCGGTGACCGGTGACATCGTGTTGAGCAACGCTGGCCAAGTGTACTCGAACGTGCGAATCAAGGGCACGTTGACGGTGACTGCGTGCAACGTGACGCTCCGGAACGTCGAGGTTGACTCGGGTGAGCCGTTCACCGGGGACAACACACCGGACCTGTTCGCGATCTGGCTGCAGGAGTCCGCGACGTGCGGCGTGACGATCGACCACGTCAGCACCATCACCGCGAGCGCCCCGAACGTGTACGTGACGACGAGCATCCGGATAGCGCGGGGCGGGCCCGTGACGATCACCAACTCGAAACTGCTCGGCGCCCAACTCGGCATTCTCGGCGTGTCGTCCGGCGTGTTGCGTGGCAACTACATCGAGCTGGGCCCGAACATGCGCGGCGACCACAACGACGCGGTGCAGGGCGACGGTTCGACCGGTCTGGTGATCGACCACAACACGCTGCTCAACCCGAACGACCAGACGTCCGCGCTGGCGCTGTACACGGAGTACGGCAACAACACGAACATCACGGTGAGCAACAACCTGCTGGCCGGCGGCGGTTACACGTGTTACTGCGGTGACGGCAAGTCGGACAACAACGGCAACCCGGCCAGGGCCGTCAACGTCAGCATCATCAACAACGTGTTCTGGCGGAAGTACTTCTCCGACTCCGGCAGCTTCGGCGCCGGCCGCGCCTACAACCCGGCCGGCGGCGGCCGATGGGCGAACAACCTGTACATGAACGCCGACGGGACGGTCACGTCGCAGCAGGTACCGCAGCCGGGGATCGACCAGTAGCCGCTGTTTGGTCTCAGCCGAACAGCGTGGCGCAGATGCCGATCTCGTGCACGATGAACAGGTTCAGCGCCGCGCCGAACATGCTGGCACCGACAACCACCGATGCCAACACCACGGCGATCGGCCGGGTAGCCGGCCGCCGCCACCGCAACTCGGCGACGATCGCCACCCCAGCGAGGGCCACGGCGATGACGTTCGCCGCGACCGCGAACCAGGCCAGGTCATGACCGGGGGCGAGCCCGCAACTGGCCGCCGACCGCTGCAGCGCCGTTGCGAACCGCACCGCGGCGAGGGGGCCGAGCACCACGCCGGTGACGAACAGCGTGCCGCCGGCCAGCACGGCGGTGGTCGGCAGCGCCGATCCGGTGCGCCAGGGTCTTGTGGCTTCCCCCATCGGTCCGGCCCGTCCTCAGCCCCGGTCCGCGTTGTTGTTCATGACTGTCGATGCTACGGCCGCGCCACCGAACAGCACCGACCCAGTCGGCGGCTGCACGCCCGGCCGGGTGGGTCAGTGGCTGGCGCTGGCCAGTCGACGGGTCGCGTTTGGTCGGCACCACGGGTGTGTTGGGTGCGCGTCGACAGGGCAGTCGGGATTGCCGGACGAGCTCGGCCCGCTTGCCGATCCGCGCCGGGGAACAGGGTGCTGCCCGCGCCGACGATGGCTGTCCGAGTTTCGGCTGGTCCAGCGGCTGGCCAGTCGACGGCGGGCGTTTGGTCTGCATCCGCGGGCGCGACCTGAACACCAGGTTCTCCACCAGCAGCGTGTAGACCAGCAGGACGGCGATGGCACCCGCGGACTGCCGGATCAGGATGCCGACCGCGACGCTGAATGCGCCTCCCGGGCGTGGGTGGCCCTGCGCGGCCGGACGGATGCCCTGCTCAACAGCTTCGCGCCGCTGATGTTGACAGCGTGTGCTGTTGCGGCAGTTGGGTTTCGGCCGGTCTGCGGCGGCGGCCCGACCGGCACGGCCGTCAGCCCAGTACCGGTGATGGCGTCGGTGGTGGCAGCGGCGCGGTTGGCGGCGTTGTGGTGGGCGTTTCGTGTGTCTCACGGATAATTCTTGGTATCCGTGAGGCGCGGCGTTGCCATGCCACACGCGTGGCTCGGGTGGTCAGTGGATGGTGGCCAGCCAGTCGATGGCGTCGCGTTCGGTTGGCACCACCGGTGTGTCTGGTAGCGCGGGTCGGCGTACCAGGACGACCGGCAGTCCGAGTTGGCGGGCGGCGACGAGTTTGGCGGCTGTCTGGTCGCCGCCGCTGTCCTTCGTCACCAGCACGTCGACGCGATGTTCGCGTAGCAGGGCTGTTTCGCCGTCGATCGTGAATGGGCCTCTGGCCAGCACAACCGTCACGCTGGTTGGCGGCGGCGGGTCGGGTGGGTCGACGCAGCGGAGCAGGAACCAGAGATCAGCCAATGCGGTGAACGGGGCGATGTCGGTTCGGCCGGTGGTCAGGAACACGCGGCGGCCGAGTGCGGGTAGGCGGGCGGCCGCGTCGGGCAGGGTGTCCGCCCAGTGCCAGTTGTCGCCTTGTTCGGCGTGCCAGCCTGGGCGGCGCAGCACCAGCACCGGCAGGCTCAGCCGGCTCGTGGCGGCGATGGCGTTCGCGGTGATGGTGGTGGCGAACGGGTGGGTCGCGTCGATGACGGCGTCGATTCGTTCGGTGTACAGCCAGTTGGTCAGGCCGTCTGGGCCGCCGAAGCCGCCGATTCGGACTTCGTTGGGTGGCAGCAGCGGGGTGCGCACGCGGCCGGCGAGTGAGGTGATCACCTCGACGGTCGGGTCGGCCGCGAGCAGGTCGGCCAGTCGGCGGGCCTCGGCGGTGCCACCCAGTAGCAGTACCCGCACGGTCATCGCCGGGTCGTCCACTGCATGCTGGGCCGGTGAGTGGCGACGAGCGGCGTGGCCTGCGTCACGGCTGGACGACTGGTGCGTGCGCCACCGCGGCCACCACCGCCGCCTACACCGCCCTGCTCACCGGCGAGTTCCCCGATCCGGTGACGATCACCCTGCCGCGTGGGCAACGGCCGTCGTTCGCCCTCGCGACCGAACGGCTGACAACGGACGCGGCCACCGCCGAGGTGGTCAAGGACGCCGGTGACGACCCCGATGTCACGCACGGCGCCGTGATCGGCGCGACAGTGCGGCACGGGTCGTCGGGGGTGGGTGTGGTGTTCGTGGCCGGGCCGGGGGTGGGTGTGGTGACGAAGCCGGGGTTGCCGCTGGCGGTCGGTGAGCCGGCGATCAACCCGGTGCCGCGCCGGATGATGCGTGAGCACATCGCGGAGGTGGCCGTGGCGGCCGGTGGCGGCGGGGACGTCGTGGTGGAGATCTCGGTGGCCGGCGGCGCGGAACTGGCCCGCCGCACGTGGAATCCCCGCCTGGGCATCGTGGGTGGACTGTCCATTTTGGGCACTACGGGTGTGGTGGTGCCGTACTCGTGCTCGGCGTGGATCGACAGCATCCGCCGGGGGATCGACGTGGCGCGGGCCGCTGGTCACCGGCATGTTGCCGGCTGCACGGGCAGTACGTCCGAGCAGGTCGCGGCCCGGCTGTACGGCCTGCCGGACGACGCGCTGCTGGACATGGGTGACTTCGCCGGCGCCGTGCTGAAGTACCTGCGCCGGCACCCGGTAGACCGACTGACGATCGCCGGTGGCGTCGGCAAGCTGTCCAAACTGGCCGCCGGGCACCTCGACCTGCATTCCGGACGGTCCCAAGTGGACCCGAACCTGCTCGCCGATCTCGCCGCGACCGCCGGCGCACCAACGGAACTGGCCGATCGGGTGCGGACGGCGAACACCGCGCTGGACGCGCTGCGCCAGTGCCAGGACGCCGGCCTGCCGCTGGGCGACCTGATCGCCGCGAGAGCGCGCGACACCGCGCTGGGGGTGCTGCGCGGCGCACCGGTCGAGGTGGACGTGGTGGTCATCGACCGGTCCGGCACCGTGGTCGGACGCGCATGACCCCACAGTAGCCACAACCACAGTAGCCACACCCACAGCAGGCACCTGGCCGTCACACCCCCTGGACTACCCTCACTTTTCGTGCGTACCACGGACGACCAGCAGCTCAGCCGCGTGTCGGTGCGGTGGCTGGTGGCGGCCGCCTGCGCGTTGGGTGTGGCGCTGGTCGCCGTGCTCGTGGTGACGGCCGGCACCGCTCCGTACACCGCTCTCGGCAACGGCGACCCCGGGCCGTTGGTCCGGCTGGGCACGCCGTTGATCCGGTTCGTCGCCGACGCGGCCGCCACGCTCTGCACCGGCTCGCTGGTGTTCGCGGCCTGTTTCACCGTGCCCCGGCCGGACGGTCGGCTGTCCGCCGCTGGTTACGCCGCGGTGCGCGCGGCCGGCCGGTGGGGGCTGTTGTGGCTGGTGGCCGCACTGGTGCTGGTGCCGTTCGACGTCGGTGACACGGTCGGTGAGCCGTTGTCGGACGTGCTGCACAACCTGTTCGGGCTGCTCGCGGCGTTGGAGGAGCCGAGGGCCTGGCTGATCACCACAGGTGTGGTGCTGCTGGTGGTGCTCGGTGCGTGGCTTGCGCTGCGCTGGGCCACGACCGTCGCGCTGGCCGGGTTGGCGGTGTTCGCGCTGCTGCCGCCGCTGGTCACCGGGCACGCGTCCTCCGACGCCGGCCACGACCTTGCGACCAGCGCGCTCCTTGTGCACGTCCCGGCGGCGGTGATCTGGCTCGGCGTGCTGGTCGCGTTCCTGACGCACACCGCCCGCACCGGGAGCAGCACTCCACAGCTCAACCGTCGCTACGCCCGCCTCGCCACCGGCTGTTGGCTGGTCCTGGTCACCACGGGTGTGGTGGACGCCTTGGTCCTGGTGCCGGTCGGCGCGCTCACCCACGGCACCTACGGCGTGCTGGTGCTGGCCGAGGCGGCGGTCGCGGTGGTCCTGGGTGTACTCGGCCTGCGCTGGCGCCGCCGTGCGCTGGCCGGACTGGGCTCGCGCGGATCGCTGGTCACACTGGCCGGCACCGAACTGGTGCTGCTGGTCGGGGCGGTCGCGATGGCGGTCGGCCTGACGCACCTGCCGCCGCCGGCGTTCCTTGGCCCGTCGGTGACCGCGCAGGAGGCCCTCCTCGGCTACGACCTGGCCGGCCCGCCGACCCTGGCCCGGCTGGTGTTCGACTGGCGGATCGACGTCCTGTTCGGCCCGCTCGCGGTCCTGCTCGCCGCCGGCTATCTCATCGCGGTACGGCGGCTGGGCACGACATGGCCGTTCGGCCGAACGATCAGTTGGCTGGCCGGCTGCGTCCTCGTCCTTGTGTCCACGTCGTCGGGCATCGGCCGGTACGCGCCCGCGATGTTCAGCATGCACATCACCGGCCACATGCTCCTCACCATGGCCGCCCCCGTCCTGCTGGTCCTCGGCGCCCCGCTGACCCTCCTGCGCGACGCGCTCCCGCCATCCGACCTGCGGGACGGGCTGCTGCGGCTGTTCACCACACCCGTGGTGCGGGCGCTCACGCACCCGGTCGTGGCGCTGGTGCTGTTCGCCGCGTCACCGTTCGCGCTGTACTTCACCGGCCTTTTCGACGCGGCGGTGCGGTTCCACTGGGCGCATTCCGCGATCGAGGTGTGGTTCTTCGGGGCCGGTCTGCTGTTCGCGTGGGTGGTGATCGGGGTGGACCCGACGCCGCGCCGGCTGCCGAACCTGGCGCGGCTCGGCATGCTGCTGGCGGCGATGCCCAGTGACACGGTGTTCGCCGCGATTCTGCTGACGACGCACCGGGTGGTGGGCAACGGCAACGCGGGCGACAACCAGTATCAGGCGTTGGCGCTGCCGTGGGTGCACAGCCTGCTCGCCGACCAGCGGGTGGCCGGCGTGGTCGCGCTCGCGGTGACCGAGGTGACCTTGCTGGCGGTGGTGGTCGTGCTGTTGCTGCGTTGGTCGGACGTGGAGGGCACGGCCGACGCGGACGCCGAACGGGCCATGCTGGACAGGTTCCGGGAGCGGGTCGGTTCCTCAGTCCGCGATACTGCCGAAACGGCGTAGCCGCAGGCTGTTGGACACCACGAACAGCGACGACAGCACCATCGCGCCACCAGCGATCAACGGGTTGAGCAGGCCGAACGCGGCCAGCGGCAAGGCGGCGGCGTTGTAGCCGAACGCCCACAGCAGGTTGCCGTGGATGGTGCGCAGGGTGGCCCGCGCCAGTTGGACGGCGCTGGGCACGACACGCAGGTCGTCCCGGACCAGGATCAGGTCGGCAGCGCCGAGTGCGACGTCGGTGCCGGACACGACGGCCATGCCGAGGTTGGCGCCGGCCAGCGCGGGCGCGTCGTTGACGCCGTCACCGACCATGGCCACGGACCGGCCTTCCGCACGCAGCCGGGCGATCACGTCGGCCTTGCCGTCCGGCAGGACTTCGGCGATCACCTCGTCGATGCCGACCTCCTCGGCGACGGCGTGCGCGGTGGCCGCGTTGTCCCCGGTGAGCAGCACGGTCCGTAGGCCCATCGCGGTGAGTTCACGGATGGCGGCGGCCGCGGACGGTTTCACGGTGTCGGCGAGCGCGACCATGCCGGTCACCGTGCCGTCGACGGCGACGAGCACCGTCGTGCGGCCTTTGCGTTCCCAAGCCAGCCGTTGTTCGTCCATTTCGGACGGCACGTCGACGCCCCGCCCGGCCATCAGGCGCGCCGAGCCGACCACCACCGCTTGTCCGGCAACGGTTCCGGCGGCGCCGAGCCCAGCGAGACTCGCGAATCCGGTGACCGGTGGCAGCACGCCGAGTTCCCGCCGGGCCAGTGCGCTGAT
This sequence comes from Pseudonocardiaceae bacterium, assembly GCA_036270375.1. Lineage (GTDB taxonomy): Bacteria > Actinomycetota > Actinomycetes > Mycobacteriales > Pseudonocardiaceae > DATEPR01. The sequence continues at coordinate 9,243 of DATBCR010000599.1, forward strand.
CGCGGCGGCGACCACGTGTTCGGACGCGTCCTCGACGGCCCCGGCGGCCCGCAGCAGCCCGGCCCGGTCGGTGCCGTCGACGGTCGCCGTGTCGACGACGGCCATCCGCCCTCTGGTGACCGTGCCCGTCTTGTCAAGCACCACGGTGTCGATGATCTTGGCGGATTCCAGCGCCTGGTGGCCCTTGATGAAGATACCCAGCTGCGCGCCCCGCCCGGACGCGACGAGCAGCGCGGTCGGTGTGGCGAGGCCGAGCGCGCACGGACACGCGATGATCAGCACGGCGAGCGCGGAGCTGATCGCACGGGCGACGGAACCGTCGATGAGCAACCAGCCGGCCAGGGTGAGCAGCGACAGGCAGATGACGACCGGCACGAACACGGCGCTGACCCGGTCGGCCAGCCGCTGCACGTCGGCCTTCCCGGTCTGCGCCCGTTCGACGAGCGCGACGAGCTGCGCGAGCTGAGTGTCGCGGCCGACCCGGGTGGCCCGCACGACGAGCCGGCCGGACAGGGCGACGGTGCCGCCGAGTACCAGGTCGCCCTCGCCGATCTCGCCGGGCGCGGATTCACCGGTCATGGTGCTGGTGTCCACGGCGCAGTTGCCGCTGATGACGTCGCCGTCGGTGGCGATGGTCTCGCCTGGGCGCACCACGAACCGGTCGCCGACCCGCAGGTCCGCCACCGGGATGCGGTATTCCTGTTCGTCGGCGCGCAGCACGGCGACGTCCTTGGCGCCGATCATCGCGAGCGCACGCAGCGCGCTGCCGGCCCGTCGCTTGGCCTTGGCCTCGAACAGCCGGCCGGCCAACAGGAACGTCGTGACGACCGCGGCCACTTCCAGGTACACCGAGCCGCCGGGTGCGAAGATCAGCCCCCACGCGCCGGTGGCACCAGCGCCGGCCTGGCTGTTGAAGAAGATCGTGTAGATCGACCAGCAGGTGGCGGCGGTGATGCCCATCGACACGAGGGTGTCCATGCTGGCCGAGCG
>DATBCR010000600.1:0-2227 GCA_036270375.1 Pseudonocardiaceae bacterium
CGGTCGCCTTCGTCCTCGGGCTGTTCGGCTTCGTGACCGCGTGGAACGACTTCCTGTGGCCGTTCATCGTGCTGAAGTCACCGGACAACTACACCGTACAGATCGCTATCAAAGCACTCCAGAACAACCTCAGCATCGATCTCGGACTGGCCATGGCCGGCTCGTTCCTGGCCACCATTCCGATGTTGGTGCTGTTCATCTTTGTCGGGCGCCGCATGGTGTCCGGCATCCTTGCGGGCGCCTTCAAGGGCTGAGTTTCCCCACATCCACCGGGGTGGTGAACTGTCGATTGTGGCCGATCACCCGGGCGACGCCGGTCAACCGTACCGTTGCCTGGCAGGGAAGGTCGGCCGAGGATGTGCCGGCGAGTAGCTCGATCTCCCCGGGTTCGACGATTCGGTGCAGGTCGCGGCCGGTGAACGCGGTTCGGTCGGCGTGCACGTGGAACCGCACGCGGGCGCTTTCGCCCGGCTCCAGGCGGACTCGGGCGAATCCGATCAGCTGCCGGACCGGTCGGGTCACCTGGGCCACGGGATCCTGTAGGTACAGTTGGACGACCTCGTCACCCGGCCTCGTTCCGGTGTTGCGCACCCGGACCGACACGTCGAGCTCGCCGTCGGTGGGGATCTCGGCGGCGCTGGTGTCCAGGTCGTTGAGCTGGAACGTGGTGTAGGAACCGCCGTAGCCGAAAGGGAACAGCGGTGTCGGGTCGATGCTGCTGATGCCGTGGGTGTTCCCGCCCAGCGGTGGGTGCAGATAGGTGCCGGGTTGTCCGCCCGGGTGGCGGGGGATCTGCACCGGGAGCTTCCCCCCGGGCTGCACCCGGCCGGAAAGCACTCCGGCGATCGCCGCGGCGCCATGTTGGCCGGGCTGGAACGCCTGGATCAGACCGGCCGCGCGCGGATGCACATCGCCAAGGGCGTAGGGACGACCGGAGACCACCACCACGACCACGGGAGTCCCGGTGGCGAACAGCGCGTCGAGCAGGTCGGCCTGCACACCGGGCAGCCGCAGGTCCTCCGCGTCACAGCCTTCCCCTGAGGTGCCGTTGCCGAACAGGCCCGCGCGGTCGCCAACCACGGCGATGCACAGGTCGGCCTGGCGGGCCGCATCGGTCGCGGCGTCGAAGCCGGTCCGGTCCTCGCCGCGCGTGTCGCAGCCCGGCTCGTGCACGATATCGGCATTCGGCAGTTCACCGCGCAGCGCGTCGACCACGCTTGGTGCGTCGACTCCGATGGCCATGCCGGGGTAGCGGGGTAGGACGTGGTTGGGGAAGGCGTAGCAGCCCATCAAGGTACGCGGGTCGGCGGCGCACGGCCCGACCACCGCGATCCGGTCCGGCGCCGGACGCCCGTCGCCGAGCAGCGGTAGTGCGCTGCCCGCGTCGAGCAGCACGACGGACCGCTCGGCCAACTCACCGGCCAGGGCGCGGTTTGCCGGTGAATCCAGGTCGACGTCGGCTGCCCCTGTGACCGAGACTTCTGGGGTCCAGCCGGGGTCGAGCAGTCCCAGTTGGACCTTCTGGGTGAGTACCCGGCACACCGCCCGATCCACAATGGACTCGGGTAGTTCGCCGTCACGAACCCGTTGCGCGAGGTGTTGGCCGAAGCCAGCCGTGTCGGGCAGTTCCACGTCGATGCCGGCGGTGAGCGCCTGCACGCCGGCCTGATCGGTGTCCGCGGCCACCCGGTGCATGGTGGCGAGGAACGTGACCGCGTAGTAGTCGGAGACCACCGTGCCGGTGAATCCCCACTCGCCGCGCAGCAGGTCGGTCAGCAGCCAGGAGTCGGCGCCGGCCGGCACACCGTCCACGTCGCAGTACGTGTTCATCACCGAACGGGCACCGCCCACCGCGATCGCGGTCTCGAACGGCGGCAGGATCATGTCCATCAGCTCGCGACGGCCGATCGGGACGGGTGCGTGATTGCGGGCCGCCCGCGACGCGGAGTACCCGGCGAAATGCTTGAGGGTCGCGATGACGCGCGCGCTTTCCAGCCCGCTGACGTAGGCGGTGCCGAGCATCGCGACCAGGTACGGGTCTTCGCCCATGGTCTCCTCGACCCGACCCCACCGGTAGTCGCGCACCACGTCGAGGACCGGGGCGAGGCCTTGGTGCACGCCGACCGCCCGCAGGTCCCGTCCGATCGCCGCGCCGAGCCGGTGCACCAGGTCCGGATCGAAGGTCGCGGCCCAGGCGATGGGTGCCGGATACACGGTGGCGCCATAG
>DATBCR010000601.1:0-3492 GCA_036270375.1 Pseudonocardiaceae bacterium
CAAGCCCCGCCGGCTGGTGACCTTGCTCGCTCCCGCGTTCAACGAGGCGGAGAACGCCGCCGGACTTGTCGGCTTCTTCCGCGAGATCCGTGCGGCGCACTCGGACGTCGACTTCGAGCTGGTGCTCGTGGACGACGGTTCGTCCGACGGCACGGCTCAACTGGTGGTGGACGCCCTGCAGGAGGGCGATGTGGCGCGGGTCGTGCGATTGTCGCGGAACTTCGGTTCGCACGCGGCCATCACGGCCGGCCTCCAGTTGTGCCGGGGTGATGCCGTCATCACGCTCAGCACGGATCTGCAGGAGCCGCTCGAAGTGATCGGCCGGTTCCTTGACGAGTGGCGGACCGGCGCGGACATCGTGTGGGGTATCCGGCGTACGAGGGCGATCCCGACCGGGCTGGCCAACCTTGGCTCGCGGATCTTCTCCCTGGTGTTCCAACGGGTGTCGGAGATTCCGACGTTCCCGAAGGAAGGCCCGTCGCAGGTGTTGCTGTCCCGTGTGGTGATCGATGCGGTCAACGAGATGCCGGAACGCAACCGCAACATCTTCGGCATGTTCGCCTGGGTCGGCTTCACCCAGCGCACCATCGGTTTCGACCAACTCCCCCGGCCGGCCGGCAAGAGCAAGTGGACGAACAAGAAGAAGCTCCGGATGCTGATCGACTCGTTCGTGGAGTTCTCGCCCGCGCCGTTCCTGCTGACCACACTGCTCGGCCTGTTGTTGACCGGGCTCGGGCTGCTGGCGATCTTGGTGCTGCTGATCGTCGGGCTGGTCTCGGGTGGCTGGGCCGGCTGGGGCATGGTGATGTCCAGCGTGGCCTTCGTCGGCGGCCTACAGCTCACCGCGATCGGCGGCTTCGGCGAGTACCTGTGGCGCGCCGGCGACGACGCCCGCAGGCGGCCGATCTACGTGCTGCGTGGCATCCAGGACTGCGGCATCCCGGGCGGGGCACCGCAGCAGGCCGCTTCCCGCCGCGAGACGGCGACCGCCAACGGACGCGTGTAGGTAGCGGGAACGTCAGCTGACGGGCTCGGTGGCGGTGGCGGCCGGAAGTGGGGTACGCCACCGGGCGAGACCGGCCGCGACACCAGCGGTGACCATGTCGGCCACCGTGAACATCAGCCTGGACACCACGGCAAGGGCGAGCGCGGGCCCGTAGGGCATGGTGGTGATCAGCAACGCCACGATCACGCCGTCCCGCACGCCGGCGCCCGATGGCAGCACGAACGCGACGACACCGGAGTTCAGTCCGACCACGACGGCGCCGACGCACAGCAGGAAGCCGCGCATGCCGTGCACAACGCCGATGGCGTCGGCCATGATCCACAGCTGCACGCCGAACAGCACATAGGACACGGTCTGGCACAGCAGGGTCTTCCCGACCGTCGACAGCCGCAGCGGGTGGTCCAACTGCTTCCTGCGCAGCACCCGCAGCACGAGATTGGCGCCCCACAGCAGGAACTTCGGGTGCAGCAACACGAGGCCGACCACGACGAGCGCGTACAGCAACAGCGCGACCGAACTGTGCGGGAACATCGCCGGGATGGCCAGCGCCGCGAAGATCACCGTGACCACCAGCGACACGCCGAACTGGATCAGCGACGACGTGAACACCCGGGACCGGGCGAGGCCGGCCTTGCGGCCAAGTTCCATCTGCAGCAGATACGCCCACACCGAGCCGGGTACGTACTTGCCGAGCGCGCCGACCAGGTTGATCTGCGCCCCACGCAGCACACCGATCGGCTGACCGAGGCCGTCGACGATGCTGAGCCAGGCCAGCGTGCCGGCGCAGCAGCCGAGGATCACCGCCAACTCGGAGGCCGCGGTCGCCTCCCACGGCACCTTGCTGAGGGTGCCGTAAACGGCCGGCCAGTTCCGGTACAGCGTCCAGCCTGCGCCGAACAGCACCGCCACCAACAGAATCCGACGGAACCAGCTGGCGAAGAAGCGCTTCGCGATCCGGATCGCGGTCGCCCGCAGCACCGCGGCACTCGACATGGCGGGCTTCGACGGCTCGCCCGCCTGCACGGTCTCAACCGTCTCATCGGATCGGTTCTGCTGTTCCAACGCCATGGATTCTCCACGCGGCTCGTTCGTTTCGCCCGTTGACCGGCCTTCAACCGACGCTGGCAACCGTGAACCGCCGAAATCTACCAACCGGGAGCGGCCTGGCCCGCTGTGGGGCCGACACGGTCACCCTCGGTGCTGTCCTAACGGTCGATCCACCGCTTGAGAAGCGTGACCAGCTCGGCCGGGAGTCCGTCCGGCAGCGGGCCGTCACCCGTGACGAACGGTGTGAGGGCCGCGATGACCTGCTCGTCGCAGCCCCGCCTGCGCAGTCCTGTCTCATTGACCCCGGATACCCGCGCGGGGCACCCGACCGCGATCGCGAACGGAGCAATCTCGCGGCTGACCACCGCACCCATGCCGAGCATCGCGCCCGGACCGATCCTGGTGCGCTGGTGCACCACCGTCCCAAGGCCGAGGTTGGCCAGCGCCCACACCTCGCAGTGGCCGCCGATCTGCACGCCGGACGTGATGGTGACGCCGTAGTCGATCAGCGAGTCGTGCCCGATGAACACGCGGCCCATCACGTAGCAGTCGTCGGCGATCCTGGTCGGCTCGTGGAAACCCTGGCTGACGGTGGTGAACTCGCGAATCACGTTGTGGTCGCCGATCCGCACGCCCGCGCCGGCCAACTCGCCGTGCCACGCCACCGGGTGCGGTGCGTCCCGGTGCTCGGCCGGCCCGCCGATCGCCACGTGCGGGCCGATCCAGTTGTGGTCGCCAAGCACGCACGGCCCGAGGATGACGCTGTAGGGGCCGACGACGTTGTCGTCACCGAGTTCGACCCCGTCGCCGATGACAGCGGTGGGATGGATACGGTTGGACATACGCGAACCCTGCTCTCCCGCCCGGTCGGTGGCCCTGGTCGTGGCTGTCGTCGCTCGGCTTGAGCGGACCCACCACCAGAGGGTTCGACCCGGAAGGTAACGTTTGGCGCGCTCCGGGCCGGCGAACAGCCACTGTACCGGACAGCCAATCAGTCCCCGACCAGCGAAAGACTACCTATGATCCCGATCACCGTCGTGGACGTCAGCGACTCGGAGCCCCTCGTCGTCGAAGTGCTCAGGTCCGGTGCCATTGCCCAGGGTCCGATGGTCGCTCGGCTGGAGGACGGTTTCGCCAGGGTGGCCGGAGTGCCGCACGCGATCGCCGTGAACAGCGGCACGACCGCGCTGGTGGCGTCGTTGCAGGTCCTCGGTCTCAAGCCAGGCGACGAGGTGGTGACCTCGCCGTTCACGTTCGTGGCCACCGTCAACGCCATCCTTGAGGCCGGTGCCACCGTGCGGTTCGCCGACATCTCGGCGACGGACTTCTGCATGGACCCGGACGCGGTCGCGGCGGCGATCGGGCCGCGCACGAAGACGCTGATGCCGGTGCACCTGTACGGCGAGATGGCCGACATGGGCCGGCTGGTCCCGCTGGCA
>DATBCR010000602.1:0-33445 GCA_036270375.1 Pseudonocardiaceae bacterium
AGCGACGCTTTGTGCCCACCCCCGCCGACGGACCTCCAAAAGCGTTCGCTCACCAAAGACTGCGTCGCTCAACACCGCTCGTTGCGTTGCCTGATCCGACCATGCGGCCAGCACCTTCGCGCCGGAACCGGCTGTCATGGGAAGGCGGCTGCCCACCGGAACGGTGTCTCGCAGGCCGCTCGGGGGTTCCGCAGCCAGGATGCAGACTCGTTGCATGCCGTCCCGCCGGTACAGCTGAACGCTTTCGCCCGTGATGTCACGTAGCCGAGGCAGCACCGCGCTGGCCGCGTCCAGCAGCGGATCCGTTGCCCCGCCTGCCAGTTCGCCAAGCGCCGCACCCGGCCGCCAGCGGCCATCGGAGCCACGACGCAGCAGGCGGTGCACTTCGAGACCCACCGCCAGGCGGTGTGCGGTCGCGCGGGGCAGACCCGTCCGGTTGCACAGTTCGGCGAGCCCACAAGGCTCCTTGGCGATTGCCTGCAACACGGCCACTGCCTTGTCCAGGACCCCGATCCCGCTATGCTGTCCCACAGCTCGATACTAGCTTCCCGGATCGTGGGAAGTCCAGCTGTCAGGAACGGGCCATACGAAAGGCTCGGATCCCGACCGAATCCTCGTTGGGGTGAAGTGATGGGCCACACGCTCGCCGAGAAGGTGTGGAACGAACATGTGGTGCGGGCCGGCGTCGACGCCGAGCCCGACCTGCTGTACATCGATCTGCATCTCATCCATGAAGTGACCAGCCCGCAGGCCTTCGACGGTCTTCGGCTGGCCGGCCGGAAGGTGCGCCGGCCCGATCTCACGGTCGCCACCGAGGACCACAACGTGCCGACCGTCGACGTCGACCTGCCGATCGCCGACCCGGTGTCCCGGATCCAGGTGGAAACGCTGCGCCGCAACTGTGCCGAGTTCGGCGTGCGGCTGTTTCCGATGGGCGACACCAACCAGGGCATCGTGCACGTCATCGGCCCACAGCTCGGCCTCACCCAGCCCGGCATGACGATCGTGTGCGGCGACAGCCACACCTCGACGCACGGCGCGCTCGGCGCCATGGCGTTCGGTATCGGCACGTCCGAGGTGGAGCACGTGCTGGCCACGCAGACGTTGGCGTTGCGCCCGTTCCGGACCATGGCGGTCAATGTGACCGGCCGCCTGCGGCCCGGCGTCACCGCCAAGGACATCATTCTCGCCCTGATCGCGAAAATCGGTACCGGCGGTGGGCAGGGTTATGTCATCGAGTACCGGGGTGACGCCATTCGGGCGCTGTCCATGGAAGCCCGGATGACGGTGTGCAACATGACGATCGAGGCCGGTGCGCGGGCCGGCATGATCGCGCCGGACGACACCACATTCGAATACCTCAAAGGCCGACCGTACGCACCGGAAGGCGCCGCGTGGGACGACGCCGTCGCCGCATGGCGAGAGTTGCGCACCGACGACGACGCGCACTTCGACTTCGAGGTCGACCTCGACGCCGACCGGTTGACGCCGTTCGTCACATGGGGCACGAATCCCGGCCAGGGCCTGCCGCTGTCGGCGACCGTGCCCGATCCGGGGCAGATGCCGGACGGGACGGACCGGATCGCGGCCGAGAAGGCACTGGCGTACATGGACCTCACGCCGGGCATGCGGCTGCGGGACATCTCCGTGGACACCGTCTTCCTCGGATCGTGCACCAACGGCCGGATCGAGGACCTGCGCGCCGCTGCGGACGTGCTGCGTGGACACCATGTCAAGGCGGGCGTGCGAATGCTGGTCGTGCCCGGATCGATGGTGGTCAAGGCACAGGCCGAGACCGAGGGGCTGGACGCCGTGTTCACCGCCGCGGGCGCGGAATGGCGGTCCGCGGGCTGCTCGATGTGCCTTGGTATGAACCCCGACCAGCTCGCGCCGGGCGAGCGCAGCGCGTCCACGTCCAACCGCAACTTCGAGGGGCGGCAGGGCAAAGGCGGCCGGACGCACCTGGTGTCACCGCTGGTCGCGGCGGCGACGGCGGTGCGCGGGACGCTGTCGTCGCCGGAAGACCTGCTGGACTGACACGCCGAACGCGAGACCGAGAGGACACAGGACATGGAACCCTTTACTTCGCACGCCGGTGTCGGCGTGCCGCTGCGCAGGTCCAACGTGGACACCGACCAGATCATCCCCGCGGTCTACCTGAAGCGGGTCACCCGCACCGGTTTCGCGGACGGCCTGTTCGCGGCGTGGCGCGCCGACGAGCACTTCGTGTTGAACCTGACCCCGTTCGCGGCCGGCAGCGTGCTGGTGGCCGGACCGGACTTCGGCACCGGATCCTCGCGGGAGCACGCCGTCTGGGCGCTGATGGACTACGGGTTCCGGGTGGTGATCTCGGCACGGTTCGGCGACATCTTCCGCGGCAACTCGGGCAAAGGCGGCCTGCTGGCGGCCGAGTGTGACCAGCCCGACATCGAGTTGCTGTGGAAGCTGCTCGAGAACGAGCCCGGCACCGAGGTGACGGTCGATCTCACCGACAAGACGGTGCGTGCCAAGGACTTCGTCTGTCCCTTCTCGATCGACGACTACACCCGCTGGCGGCTACTCGAAGGAGTGGACGACATCGGCCTGACCTTGCGAAACGCGACCGACATCGACGCCTTCGAGGCACACCGGCCGGTGTGGAAGCCGGTCGTACCGCTTGCCACTACCGGGTGACAACGGGCGGGATTCCGTGCGTCGCCAGGGAATCCCGCACCGTCCATCGAGGGCCACTTAGGGCCGGAGAAACCGCCGGAATCGTCCCTCGGTGGAGGGGAATCTGCCCCCAACAACGAAAAATTCGGCGTGGCGCATGGCATTTGGCTTGCTGTGGGCTTATCTTGGCGTGCAGTCGGCCCGAAGGGGGCCGTAGTCAGTGTGGTCTCTGGAGGGACTAACAGTGAACAAGGCCCAGCTCATTGAGGCGCTTTCGGAACGCATTGGCGACAGGAAGACCGCGGGTGCCGCGGTCGACGGTCTCGTTGACGTGATCGTGCGCACCGTCAACGGCGGCGAGAAAGTCAACATCACCGGCTTTGGCGTGTTCGAGAAGCGCGCCAGGGCCGCCCGTACGGCGCGGAACCCGCGCACCGGTGAGACGGTGAAGGTCAAGAAGACCAACGTGCCGGCGTTCCGCGCGGGCACGAACTTCAAGGAGGTCATCAGCGGGGCCAAGAAGCTGCCGCGGGTTACCGCCGTGAAGGCCGCCGCGTCGGCCACCGCCGCGACCACGACCGGGACCAGGACGCGCACGGCGGCAGCCGCCGCACGTCCGGCCGCCCGCGCGACGGCCGCGAAGCCGGCCGCCACCAGGGCGACGAGGGCAGCGGCACCGAAGGCAGCAGCCGCAACCAAGGCCGCCGCACCGAAGGCAGCCGCCACCAAGGCAACGGCGACGAAGACCGCCGCCGCCAAGAAGCCGGCCGCACCGAAGAAGGCGTCCACGGCGGCCAAGGCCACCGCGGCACCGAAGGCAACCGCGGCGGCGAAGGCCACCACGGCCAAGCCCGCCGCAGCAGCGAAGAAGACCACTCGCAAGAAGTGAGTGCCAGCACGCTGATGCACTGATCGGCGACACGGCGGCCCAGCGCGACAAGCGCCGGGCCGCCGTCGTTTACCCAGATCCCGACGACGGCCTTGTTGCCGCGCAATACACAACTGGCTAACGGCTGGAGCACCCCGCCCGCCATCGGCCGAAACGCCGGCGGGGTAGGCCTCGGCTTGCCGCCCGTTAGCAGCCGCAGCGGTCTTGTTGCCGCGCCAGGAGGAGCTGCGTGGTGGTGGTGGAGCGGCTATCCGGGCGATGGCGGCAGGGTGCTGCGCGGTGGTGGTTGGAGCGGCTACGCGGGTCGCGCCAGGAGGAGTTGCGCGGTGGCGGTTAGAGCGGCTACGTGGGCGTTGGCGGGAGGTGCTGCGCGGTGGTGGTTTCACGATCGTTGTGTGGGTATGTGCCGGTGTTGTGGCGGTTCTGTTGACAGGTGCAGTGGCTTTGTGCGGCGAATCCCCGCCAGCGTCTATCGTGCTCGCGGTGGGTTGATCCGGCGCGGAGTGGGAGCAGTCGTGCATATCGGTTTCGCGGTGCCCGTTGCCGGTTCCCTGGCCACGGTGGAGAACCAGCTCTCCGTGGCCCAGCAAGCCGAGGCGCTCGGCTACCGGTCGCTGTGGACGCTCCAGCGCATCCTCAACTCGCCCGATCCGGCCGACGCCTCCTACCGCGACGTGCCGGATCCCTTGCTGACCCTGGCTTACCTCGCTGGTCACACCACTGCGGCGCGGCTCGGGGTTGCCGTCGTGAACATGCCGTTCGTGTCGCCCGCGCTGCTTGCCAAGCAGGCCGCCACGCTGGATCGGATCTCGCACGGGCGCTTCGATCTCGGGCTCGGGCTCGGCTGGATGCCGTCCGAGTTCGTCGCTTCCGGTGTGTCCACGGCTCGTCGTGGCGCCAGGGCCGAGGAATACCTCGACGTCCTCACCGCGCTGTGGACCGGGCACGCGGGGCCGTTCGACGGCGAGTTCTACCAACTGCCCGAAGTGGTCATGTCTCCGACACCGGTGCAGCGTCCCCGGCCACCGATCCTGTTGGGCGGCGCAAGTGAAGCCGCGCTGCGGCGCGCCGGTCGCCGCGCTGACGGGTGGATCAGCGCCAGCGGCCACAATCCGCACCAACTCCGCCCAGCCATCACCACGGTCCGCCAGGCCGCCGCCGACGCCGGTCGCGACCCCGACACCCTCCGCTTCGTCTGTCGCGTCGCCCTCGGTGGGCCCGTGCACGGCCCCGATTCGCCGCTGAGCGGCGACTTCCACCAGATCCGGGGTGCCACCGCCTGGCTGGCCGACCAAGGCGTCACAGAGCTGTTCTACGACCCCAACTTCGACCGAACGATCACGACCGCCGCACCGGACGACGCCCTGCGCGTCGTCACCGACATGATGGCCGCTCTAGCGCCGTGACCGGCGACGGCGGCGGAATCGGCATCGCCGTGGGCAGATAGTCCGCCGCCAGCAGGTGATGCGGCTTGCCGGCGCGGAACGACAGCTCCCACACGCTGCCCTTCTTGCACGGCACCGGATGGTCGAGCGGCACGCCTGCCCTGGCCGCCAACCGACCGAGCAGCCCCGGAATCGCCCCGCCCTGCCCACATACCACCGGCACACCAACCTCACGCGCCACAGCCGCCAACCGGTTGGTCGCCACGAACGGGTTCGCGCGGAACGACTCCTCCGTCAGCAGCGGCTCCCTGACCACCGCCACCCCGAGGTCGTCGGCCAGCCCTCGCACGGTTTCCACGCACCGCTCCCGGTCCGCCGCGTACACCCGGACCGGGCCGAACAACGGCAACAGCAGCCGCAGGGCCGCCGCCTGTTCCCGGCCGGCCGGGCTGAGCGGCCGCTGTTCGTCCGGGCCGGTCCATCCCGACCGGTGTCCGGCTTTGGCGTGCCGCACCAACAACACGGTCCGGGTGTCCGCCGGTAGCGCCGTGAACCGGGCGAGCACGGCGCGGTCACCCGGATACGTCAACAGCTTCGCCGCCCGGCTCGGCCGCAGCCAGCGCAACTCGTCCACTTCCGCGGACTCCCGGAACGACGAATCATCGGCCCGCCCTGCGAAGTAGCTCACCGTCTTCCGGCCGGGGACCGGCCGTTCCACCCGATAGCTGATGTCGCCGAGCGACCGGCCCAGCACCGGCCGGTATCCGGTCTCCTCCCACGTTTCCCGTACCGCGCAGGCGGCCGCGGTCTCGCCGCGCTCGAACTTGCCCTTGGGCAGCGACCAGTCCGACCGGTGTGGCCGGTGCACGACGGCGATTTCCACCGAAGACCTGCTTGCATGGTCGAGCATCTGGCCCGAAGACGTACTTGGCCGCCACAGCACTGCGCCGGCCGCGCGCACCGCGACCGGTTCCAACGCGTCGTGCGCGGCCATGACGGTGTCGGCTCAGTCCTTGGCCGCGTGCCGGCGCATCATTTCGGCTTGGTGGTCGCGCACCCGCGTGCCGTCCGCCGGGGACGGCTGCCACTGCCCGTTCGGTTGCAGCACCCAACACCTGGTCGCCGGATCCAGTGCGGAGTCCAGAATCGAGTCGAGCTGCGCGGCCAGTTTCTTGTCGTCGATGTTGACCCGGACCAGCACCTCCACCCTGCGGTCGAGATTGCGGTGCATCATGTCCGCGCTGCCCAGCCAGTGCTCCTCGGCACCGACGAACTGGAACAGCCGGGAATGTTCCAGGAACCGGCCGAGAATGGATCGGACCCGGATATTGTCCGACAGCCCCGGCTGTCCCGGCCGCAGCGAACAGATACTGCGCACCACGATGTCGACATTCACGCCGGCCTGCGACGCCCGATACAGCGCGTCGATTACCTGCTCGTCCACGAGCGAGTTCACCTTGATCCGGATACCGGCCGGCCGGCCCGCCCGCAGGTGCTCGATCTCACCCTCGATCCGCGCCACGATGCCGCGCCGAATACTCTGCGGCGCGACCAGCAGGTTGTCGTAACGGGTCTGCCGCGAATATCCGGTGAGCACGTTGAACAGGTCGGTGAGGTCGGCGCCGACGGTCGGTTGCGCGGTGAGCAGGCCGACGTCCTCGTACAGCCGCGCGGTCTTCGGGTTGTAGTTGCCGGTGCCGATGTGGCAGTAGCGGCGGATGTTGGAACCCTCCTGCCGCACCACGAGCGACACCTTGCAGTGCGTCTTGAGCCCGAGTAGCCCGTACACCACGTGCACGCCGGACTTCTCCAGCTTCCGCGCCCACTTGATGTTGGCCTGCTCGTCGAACCGCGCCTTGATCTCCACCAGTGCCACCACCTGCTTGCCGGCCTCGGCCGCGGCGACCAGCGCGTCCACGATCGGCGAGTCGCCGGAGGTCCGGTACAGGGTCTGTTTGATGGCCAGCACCAACGGATCCGCCGCCGCCTGCTCGATGAACCGCTGCACGCTGGTGGAGAACGAGTCGTACGGGTGGTGCACCAGCACGTCGCCCTCGCGCAGGGTGGCGAACACGCTCCTCGGCGTTTCCCGGTCCGCGAACGCCGGATGCGTCGCCGGCACGAACGGCGGGTCCTTCAGGTCGCGACGGTCTATCGCGTGCAGCTGCCACAGACAGGACAGATCCAGCGGGCCGCGCACTTCCACTACGTCCGCCTCGGCCACCTCCATCTCCCGTAGCAGCAGCTCCCGCATCTCGTCCGTCATGTCCTCGCCGACCTCCAGCCGGACCGGCAGGCCGAACCGCCGCTGCGCCAGTTCCCGTTCCAGCGCCTGCAACAGATCCTCGTCCCGGTCCTCCTCCACCTCGAAGTCGGCGTTGCGGGTGACCCGGAAGACGTGCCACTCGGTGACTTCCATGCCGTCGAACAGTTCACCGAGGTGGTTCGCGATCAGTTCTTCCAGCGGCAGGAAGGTGGCCATGTACCGATCCGAGGGCTTCTCGACCCGGATCAGCCTCGGCACGTTGTCGGGTACCTTCACCCGGGCGAAGTGCCGGGTGCCGTCTACCGGGTCGCGCACGGTCACCGCGAGATTCAGCGACAGCCCCGAGATGTACGGGAACGGGTGCGACGGGTCGACCGCGAGCGGCGTGAGCACCGGGAACACCTGGTCGGAGAAGTCGTTCGACAGCCGCAGCCGGTCCGCGTCGGTCAGGTCGGCCCAGGTGACCAGCTTGATGCCGTGCTCGGCCAGCGCCGGCAGCAGGTGGTCCAGGAACACGGTCGAGTGCTGCTGGACCAGTTCCTGGCTGCGCTTGGCGATATCCCGGAGTTGCTCGGCCGGTGTCAGGCCGTCCGCGCTGCGCACCGAGAGCCCCGTCTCGTCCCTGCGCTTCAGGCCGGCCACCCGCACCATGTAGAACTCGTCCAGGTTGGACGCGAAGATGGCGAGGAACTTGGCGCGCTCCAACAGTGGCTGGGACGGGTCCTCGGCCAGCGCGAGCACCTTGGCGTTGAAGTCCAGCCAGGACAGCTCGCGGTTGAAGTACCGGTCGTCCGGCAGGGCCGGGGTAGCGGCCACCTCCGTCTCCGGGGTGGCGGCCGGGGGAGCCGACGGCATGCCCCTCGGTTCCGGTTCGTCGGTCACAGCCGTCGTCTGCGGGTCGCTCGCTGGCTCGGTCACCACCGCATTGTCCCCGATCAGCGGCGTTTTACGAGTCGGCCGTCTGCGAGCCGCTCGGTGAACGGACGGACAACCGGGAGTGTTCAGCCGCGCCGGGCGCAGGACGCGACGCACACGATTGCCGCCGTGTGCGTGCCGAGCCCGAGCGTGCCGGCCACCGCGAGGTCGTCCTCGGTGTCCACATCGCAGCGCAGCGACGGCAGTTCGGTGCCGATCAGCACGGCGCCGGACGCGGCGTGCGCGGCGGCCGAGCCGGGGCCGAACCGGGGGTCGAGCGGCCGGCCCGGCGCGGCCACCAGCAGCGTGGTACCGGTGCCGTGGCGGTCCGCGCAGAACGCCCGCCTGCCGTCCGCCTCGGCGATCGCGGCGGCCAGTTCGTCCGTGCGCAGCGCCGGCAGGTCGGACTGCAGCGCGGCCACCCACGCCATCGGGTCGGCCCGCAGCAGCAGGCTCGCGCCGTGGCCGAAGGCCGGGTTCAGGCCGAGGTCCGGCCGGTCCGAGGTGGTGGCGACGCCGTCGGTGGCCAGCGCGTCGGCCACCGTCGGGTCCGACGTGACGACGAGCACCCTGCGCACGCCCGGCGTCGCCGACGCGGCGGCCGCGGTGTCCCGGACGATCGCCAACGCGAGCGCCCGGTGTGCGGCCGGGTCGCCGACGCCGTGGTCGGCCGCGCCGAGCAACCGGGACTTGGCCCGGTTCAGCGCCTTGACCGTGATCACCAGGTCCACACGTTCGGCCACCTCGCCATACTGCCCGATGTCGCGGCCGGCCCGCCCGGCCAGACCACCCCGTGGGCTGGACCTGGACGGACCGGGCGGGAAGACTCACGGCACGATATGGGCAGGACAGCGCTGGGACAGTGCTGGACAACTGAAACGCACTACCGGAGAGGAGTGGTCGTGGCGCGGGAGAAGGGTGGCTTCTGGGTCTGGTTCGCGGCGACGTTCTTCTACCCGCTGTGCACGATCCTGGCGCGCAGGGAGAACCGGGGGACCGAGCGGATTCCCCGGCAGGGCGGCCTGATCCTGGTGCTGAACCACGTATCCCACATCGACCCGATGTACGACGCGGTGTTCGTGCACAAGCTGCGCAGGGTGCCGCGCTTCTTGGCCAAGGAATCGCTGTTCAAGCCGTTCCTCATGAAGCAGGTCCTCTACGGCAGCGGCCAGATCCCGGTCTACCGGGGCTCGACCGACGCCAAGGACAGCCTCCGCGACGCCAACACCGCGCTGGCCGACGGCAAGGTCGTGGTGATCTACCCGGAGGGCACCATCACCAAGCAGCCGGACGGCTGGCCGATGCACGCACGGACCGGGGTGGCGAGGCTCGCGCTCGACAACGACGTCCCGGTGCTGCCGGTGGCCCGGTGGGGGACGAAGGCGATCCTGGACGGCTACCACAAGAAGTTCCGCCCGTTTCCCCGGCACGACGTGATCACCGTGGTCGGCGAGCCGGTGGACCTGTCGGAGTACCGGGGCAAGCCGATCACCGCGAAGGTGCTGCGCGAGGTCACCGACCTGCTGATGACCGAGGTCACCCGGCTGGTGGCGCAGGTGCGCGGCGAGACACCGCCGGCCGAGGTGTTCCGGCCGGCCGCCAAGGGCAAACCGACCGCGGACGCCGAACCGGACGCGGGCTGATCATGACCGCTACACGCATCGCGGTGCTCGGCGCCGGGTCATGGGGCACCACGTTCGCCAAAGTGCTCGCCGACGCCGGCCGGGAGGTCACGCTGTGGGCGCGGCGGCCGGAGGTGGCCGCCGCGATCAACGAGCTGCGGATGAACACCGACTACCTGCCGGGCATCCGGCTGCCGGACAAGCTCACCGCGACCGCCACGCCCGACGAGGCGCTGGCCGGTGCGGACGTCGTCGTCCTCGCCGTGCCGAGCCAGACCCTGCGGGCGAACCTGACCGCGTGGCGGCCGATCCTGCCGGCCGGCGCGCCACTCGTCAGCCTGGCGAAGGGCGTGGAACTGGGGTCCGGCAAGCGGATGAGCGAGGTGGTGTGCGAGGTCGCCGGGGTGCCGGCCGGCCGGGTCGCCGTGGTGTCCGGGCCGAACCTGGCCATGGAGATCGCGCTGGAGCAGCCGACCGCGACCGTCATCGCGTGCACCGACCACGACTGCGCCGTCGAGTTGCAGGGGGCCAGTTCCAACCACTACTTCCGGCCTTACACCAACGAGGACGTGGTCGGCTGCGAGCTGGGCGGGGCGTGCAAGAACGTGATCGCGCTTGCGTGCGGTATGGCGATCGGGCTCGGCTACGGCACCAACACGACGGCCGCGCTGATCACGAGGGGCCTTGCCGAGACGGCCCGGCTCGGCAAGGAGTTGGGCGCCAACCCGCTCACGTTCGCCGGGCTGGCCGGGCTCGGCGACCTGGTGGCCACGTGCTCGTCGCCGTTGTCGCGCAACCGGACGTTCGGCGCGCGGCTCGGTGCCGGTGACACCGTCGCGCAGGCGCAGGCGGCCGCGCACGGGCAGGTGGCGGAGGGCGTGAAGTCGTGTTCGTCCATCCGGGAACTGGCCGAGCGGGCAGGCGTGGAAATGCCGATCACCGCCGTCGTGCACCGCGTCTGCCATGACGGCGCCGACCCGAGCCAGATGGTGGGGGAATTGTTGGGCCGGGAGAAGAAAGCCGAACGAGCGTGAGCGAATGGGGGGACGGGACTCTCTGTGGTCGAGCCGGCTTGCCGGAACCTGTTGCTGGACAACCGTTTCTTCCCCCACCGGTGTTCGCAGCCCCGTTCCATCTCGGTGTCGGTGACGAGGATTTCTATGGCGCGACCGATAATCCGACCTGGCGCATCTTGGAATCCGCGCTCGGTGCGTTGGACGGCGGTCATTGCGTGCTTTTTCCGTCCGGTATGGGCGCCATCGCGACCGTGCTGCGAACGCTGACCGACGTCGGCGACACGGTGGTCGTCCCGTCGGACGGTTATTACCTGACCCGGGAACTGCTGGCCGACCGCGTGGTCCGATACGTGCCGACGGCCGGCGAGTGGACCGCTGAAGTCCTTGCGGGCGCCCGGATGGTGCTGTTGGAGACGCCGTCGAATCCCGGCATGGACGTGTGCGACATCGCGGCCGTGTCGGCGCTCGCGCACGCGGCCGGCGCGTTGGTCGCCGTGGACAACACGACGGCGACACCGATCGGCCAGCGCCCGCTGGCACTCGGCGCGGATCTGACCGTGGCCAGCGACACGAAAGCCGTGGCAGGCCACAGTGATGTCGTGCTCGGCCACGTGTCGGCGGCCGATCCCGCGCTCGCCGACCGGCTGCGCACCGCCCGTCGGCATGCCGGACTGTCGCCGGGGCCGTTCGAGGCATGGCTCGCGCATCGCGGTCTCGGCACCCTCGACCTGCGGCTGGCCCGACAGGCCGCGAACGCTTCGGCGCTCGTCGCCGCGCTGCGCGACCATCCGTCGGTGTGCGGGCTGCGGTGGCCGGGTGATCCGGCGGACCCGGCGTATCCCGTTGCCAGCCGGCAGATGCGGCGGTTCGGCGGGGTGCTGAGTTTCGTGCTGCCGTCGCACGCGGCGGTGGACGCGTTCCTGGCCGGCTCGCAACTGTTGGCTGCGGCGACCAGCTTCGGCGGGCTGCACAGCACGGTGGACCGGCGGGCGCGGTGGGGTGATCCGGTGCCGGCCGGGTTCGTCCGGTTCTCCTGCGGCATCGAGGACACCGACGATCTCACGGCCGACGTGCTGGCCGCACTCGATGGTGTCCCATCCGCCGGGACGGTTTGACCTGACAGCTCGAAGCTGCTTCTGTTGGCGCCATGTTGTTGCGCGCCATGATCGGCCGGCGGGGTCACATCGACCTCGCTCGTGTCGCCAGCGCGCTCTGTCCTTCCCGGTGATCTTCTCGGCCCGTCCACACCGGATTTCGAAGGACCCATCGTGTTCGCCGTTCCCGTCAATACCGTTGCACTGTCCGCCGCGTCCGCCTCCGTCCACCCGGCCCGGATCGCCGCCGAGGTGGCCCGCGACCGGAGCCGCTGGGCGCATCTGTTGCGCTACGACCCCGAGGACCGATTCTCCGCGCTCGTCGAGTCGACCGGTGACGTCGAGACCTGGCTGCTGTCCTGGCTGCCCGGTCAGCACACCGACCTGCACGACCACGGCGGTTCGGCCGGCGCGTTTACCGTCGTGTCGGGTGTGCTCACCGAATTGGTGATCCGGGACCGTGCTGTCGAGCATTCCGTTGTCGTCGGCCAGACCCGGGTCTTCGGGCCGCGCTCCGTGCACCAGGTGCGCAACGCCGGTGTCGATCCGGCGGTCAGCATCCACGTGTACCGGCCGGAACGCGCCGGGATGACGCCGTACCGGTTCGACCCGGCCACCGGGCTGACCCGGCTGGACGGTCAGGCGGGGTAGGAGTCGTCGGTGCGGATGTCGAGACGGCGCAACTGCTGCCGGCGGGCGCCGCGGTCCCGGCCAAGGTCGCGCTCGGCAAGGCGGGCCGATACCGCGCGCTGGAGTTCGACGGTCCGCTTGTCGTCGAACTTGAACTTCGCCCGCACCTCACGGACGTGCAGCACGACACCGCGGATACCGCTGAGCATCCGGCCGTACGGCGGTCCGTCCGGATCGACCGGTGCGAGGTCGTCGGACATGCCGTAGGCGGACAGTTGGCGGCGCAGCAGTTCGGCCTTGGCGGCCGGATCGTCCACAAGATCGACCGGGCCGGAGAGCTGGACGGCCGCGTAGTACTCCGTCGGCACACCGGTTTCGGCGGGCTCGTTATCAGGCGGGCGCCAGGTGCCCGGTACGTGCGTGTAGTCGTCGACGACCGTCAGCATCGCCGTGCCGCGCAGTTCCAGCGCCGGCCAGATCGGGTTGGGGCGGGCCAGGTGCAGCAGAACGGTTTCGTCGCCGTCGAAAAGGAACGGTGTCGGCACAACGACCGGCCGCGCGTCCTCGTCGACGGCGATCAGCTGGCCGAACTCGCGGCCGTCCGCCAGCCACGCCCGCCACTCCCGGTCGCCCGCCGCGTCCCACGGGTGGATCAGCATGGCGGGTCGGGCGCCGGGCGCCGGGTGACGTGAGCCGGTGCGTCGACGCCGGCCGGCAGGTCGTCCGAGCTGACGGGTGGACCCCAGATCCGGCGCAGCGGCAGCACTCCGGCCCAGCCTTCGTGCGTGTCGACGTCGTCCGGTTCGTCGATCGGGCTGCCGGCGCGGATCTTGACCGACGCCTCGGCGAGGTCGAGTGCCAGCAGGGTGGTCGCGGCCAGTTCCTTGCGGCTGGGCTGCCGCGTGTAGTCCCAGGAACCGGGCGCCAGGTGCTCGGTCAGTACGCGCAGGCCACGCAGTTTCGCCGCGTCGTCGGTCACCGGCACCGCCCGGCCGTGCACCACGGCGGACCGGTAGTTCACCGAGTGGTGGAACACCGACCTGGCGTACACGATGCCGTCGAGCAGGGTCACCGCGACGCACACCGGGACCCCGGCCGAGCCCGCGCGCATGCTGGCCGAGCCGGTAGATCCGTGCAGGTAGAGGGTGTCGCCGTCGCGGCCGTAGCCGGTCGGCAGGACGAGCGGCGCGCCGTCGACGGTGACCGCGAGGTGGCACACCAGGCCGGCGTCCAGCACTTCGTCCAGGATCTCGCGTTCGGCTACGGCCCGGTTCGCGGAGCGTTGCGGCGTGCTGCGCTCGGTCGGCGACAGCGGCAGTCGAGTCGTCACGCATTCCAGCATGTTTGCCCGGGTGGCATCCTGGAACAGCCACCAGCCGACGAATACGAAAGGCCACTTTCGTGGACAGATCAGTGCCGCCACCCGGCCCGACCCCGGGTGCGCTGCCGCCGACGCTGCCGATCGAGCTGAACAGGGCGCTGAACACGCCGCTCGCCGTGCAGCTCGCCGACACCCTGCGCTCCGCCGCCGCCGCCGGTCACCTGCGCGGCGGCGACCGGCTGCCGTCGACGAGGGCACTCGCGGGTCGGCTCTCGGTCAGTCGCACGGTGACCGCCGCCGCCTACGAGCAACTGCACGCCGAGGGCTGGATCACCGGGCGGCACGGCTCCGGCACCTACGTCACCACGACCCCGCCCGGCGCCCAGCCCGCCGCCGCCCAGCCGCGCCGCCGCCCGACCGTGTCCGCCGAGCCGAACCGGATCGACCTGGTGCCCGGCGCGCCCTGGGTGGAGGGCCTCGACCGGGCCGCGTGGCGCCGGGCGTGGCGGGCCGCAGCCGACGCGCCACCGCTGCTGCGGCCGCAGCGGGCCGGGCTGCCGGAGTTCCGGTCCGTCGTGGCCGAACACCTGCTCCGGCACCGCGGCCTCGTGCTCGGCAGTGGCATGGGCGAGGGCATGGGCGAGCAGGACCTGTTGGCCACCACCGGCACCACGGCCGCGGTGTCCGAGCTGGCGGTCGCCGTGCTGCGGCCCGGTGACGTGGTCGCGGTCGAGGAGCCCGGCTACCAGCGGGCCGTGCAGGCGTTCCGGGCCACCGGCATGCGAGTCGTCGCGGCGCCCGTCGACCCGGACGGGCTCGCCGTGGACGCGGTGCCGCCGAATGTGCGGGTCGTCTACTGCTCGCCGTCGCACCAGTACCCGCTCGGCGGCCGGATGGCGGCGGCGAACCGGGTCGCGCTTGTCGAGCGGGCGCGGGCGGCCGGCTGGCTGGTGATCGAGGACGACTACGACGGCGAGCTGCGTTACGACGTGGCCCCGCTGCCGCTGCTGGTCGGCCTCGCCCCGGACGTCGTCGTGCACCTCGGCACCACGAGCAAGATCTTCACCTCCACCCTCGGCACCGGCTGGATGGTGGCCCCGCCGGACGTCGCGTCCGCGGTACTCGGGTTGCGGGAGCGCACCGGCACCGGCCCGGCCGCGGCCGGCCAGCGGGTGCTGATCGAACTGGCGCGACACGGTGACCTCGGCCGGCACCTGCGCCGCCTGCGCCGCGAACTGTCCGCCCGCCGCGAACTCGTGGTCGGCGCGCTGGACGCGGCCGGCCTGTCCGTGCTCGGCGACGACGCCGGCGCGCACGTCGTCGTGCCGCTGCCGTCGCCGGCCGCCGAACGCAGGGCAGTCGACGACGGGCGTGCCGCCGGCATCACGCTGGACGGCCTGGCCCGCTACCACGACCTGCGCCCCCGCTGGCACGGCATCGCCATCGGCTACACCGCCTGCTCCCGCCAGGAACTGCACGCCGTCCTGCCGACCGTGGTCCGGCTGCTCGTGGCCGCTGCGACTGGCTAGGTAAGGTCGGGCCCCATGACCGACCGCAAGCTTCGCGTGGCGGTGGTGTTCGGTGGCAGCGGCGCCGAGCACGCCGCATCCTGCCTGTCCGCGGGCACCGTGCTGTCCCAACTCGATGCCGACCGGTTCGACGTGGTGCCGGTCGGGATCGCCGTGGACGGGGCGTGGGTGCTCGCGCCGGCCGAACCGAAGGCGCTGCCGGTCGGCGCCGCCGCCGAACTGGCGTTGGCCGATGGTCTGGTCACGACGGAACCGGCGCGGGTCGGTGACGTGCTCGGCGCGGTCGACGTCGTGTTCCCCGTGCTGCACGGCACCTATGGCGAGGACGGCACCATCCAGGGCCTGCTCGAACTGGCCGGCATCCCCTACGCGGGCGCCGGCGTGCTGGCCAGCGCGGCCGCGATGGACAAGGAGTTCGGCAAGAAGCTGCTCGCCGCCGCGGGGCTGCCGATCGGCCGCTACGCCGTGCTGCGCCGGGGCGTGCCGACCGTGGACGAGCAGACCTGGGAACGGTTGGGGCTACCGGTGTCCGTCCGGCCGGCGCGTGCCGCGCACCGGGGCGGGGCCACCAGGGTCACCGACCGGGCCGAACTGGACGACGCGATCGCGGCCGCCCGGCTGGTCGATCCGAAGGTGATCGTCGAGTCGGCCGTCGAGGGACGCGAGATCCGGTGCGGTGTCCTGGAATACCCCGACGGCCGGGTGGATTCCTCGCTGCCGGCGGAGATCCATGACGAATTCGACACACCCGCGGCGCACGAATCGGACCGCGAGTTCGACATTCCGGCGAAATTGCCGGATGCCGTCACCACACGGATACGTGAGTTGGCGGTGCGTGCGTTCACGGCGCTGGATTGCCAGGGATTCGCGCACGTCGACTTCGTCGTCGGACCGGACGACACGGTGATCGTGCACGACCTGAACACGATGCCCGGCTTCACGGCACATTCCCTGTATCCCAAGATGTGGGAGATCACCGGCGTGGACTACCCGACCCTGCTGACCACACTCGTGGAAACGGCCGTGGCAAGGGGATCCGGGCTGCGCTGAACGTGAAGCTGCCCCCGAAAGACCTCAGAACACTGGCACAGCAGGGATCGCGGTGCTGATGGCGGTCGACACGTCCTGGATCGGACCGGTGTTCAGGCCGTCCGGCAGCGTCAGCGCGATCGTCGTGGCACGGTCCACGGCGTACCAGGTGGCCGACGCGTCACCGGCCACCCGGAACCACTGCACCCCCGACACGCCCAGCAGTTCCGACGTCCGCGTCAGCTCCGGCGGCCGCTCGATCCCGCACCGCAGCACGACCGGATCTCCAGTCGTGCCACCCCATGCGGCCGCCGCGAGCGGTGCCGGGTCGGCAAGCGGCCTGCGGCGCAGCGGTGAATTTCCATTGGCCAGCGTGGCCGGCAACACCCGCGACAGCGCGGCACACCGCGCCGAGCCGGCTTGTGGCGCGGCCACCGGCACCAGCAGCACCGGCCCGGTCTCGGCCGGGCGCGACGGTGCCGATGCGACCGGACCGCTGGCCGCCGAACCGAGCACGATGCCCGCGACGGCAACTCCCACCAGCAGTGCGGCGGCGAGGCCGGCTGCCGCGACCAGACGGATGTCCATCGGTTCGCCACGCCCGCGCCCGCGCGTCAGGAGTTTGCTCGGTGCCATGTGCGACGGTGCTCAGGGGTGGTCGAGGTGAACTACCGGGCAGGTCAACGTTCTGGTGATCCCGTCCACGTTCTGGACCCTGGCGACCACAAGTTGGCCCAACTGGTCGACGTTTTCGGCTTCTGCGACCACAATCACGTCGTACGGGCCGGTGACGTCCTCTGCGGTCTTGACCCCTGGGATGTCGGCGATCTGCGACGCGACCGCGGCAGCCTTGCCGACCTCTGTCTGAATGAGGATGTATGCGTGGACCACGGCGTGCCCCTTCGTGTCGACGGGTCAGGTCGGGGTAGGAACGTGAGCGAACGTGCCTGCCGGCACTGGAGGCAGCTAACGTACCCCAGATGGGGATCATTATGGGATCCGACCATTCATGGCAGGAGGCAATCGTGCGTCCGGAGCCCCCCGACGAGGTGGATACGGTCGCTGAAGTGGGTGAGTTCGGCCTCATTCGCCGAGTGACCGATGGTAGGACGCAACCGGCCACGACGCTGTTGGGACCGGGTGACGACGCGGCCGTCGTCTCCGCTCCGGATGGTCGTGTGGTCGCCACGACCGATGTCCTGGTGGAGGGTGTGCACTTCCGGCTCGACTGGTCGACGCCGGAACAGGTCGGCCGCAAGGCCGTCGCGGTGAACCTGGCCGACATCGCCGCGATGGGCGCGGTGCCGACCGCGATCCTGGTCGGCTTCGGTTGTCCCGGCAGCACGAAGGCCAGCGTGGTCGAGGAGATGTCGGCCGGCATGTGGGCCGAGGCGAGCCGGGCGGGTGCGGGCGTCGTCGGCGGCGACATGGTGACGTCGGACATGCTGGTCGTGTCGATCACCGCGCTCGGTGACCTCGAAGGCCGCGAACCGGTGACCCGGTCCGGCGCGCTGCCCGGTGACGTGCTCGCGGTGTGCGGCAAGCTCGGCTGGTCGGCCGCCGGGCTCGCGGTGCTCGGCCGGGGTTTCCGGTCGCCGGTCAGCGTTGTCGGCGCGCACCGCGCACCGGAACCGCCCTACGCGGCCGGTGCCCAGGCCGCCAGGGCTTCGGCCACCGCCATGGTGGACGTGTCGGACGGGCTACTCGCCGACATCGGCCACATCGCGGAGTCGTCAAACGTCCGGATCGACGTGCGCACCGACCTGCTCGACGTGTCGCAGCGGCTGGTCGACGTGGCCTCCGCGCTCGGCGCCGACGCCCGGCACTGGGTGCTGACGGGTGGGGAGGACCACGCGCTCGCCGCGACGTTCGGCGAGTCGTCGTCGGTGCCGGAGGGCTGGACCACGATCGGCACGGTGTCCCGAGGCAACGGCGTCACCGTGGACGGGCTGACGTACGAACGCGAACCGGGTTGGGAGCACTGGCGTGCCAGGTCATGACACGCTGATCTTCCGGCGGGTCGGCTACCAGGACCCGGACGCGGCCAAACTGATCACCGAGGTACAGCAGGAATACGTGCGCCGCTACGGCGGCGAGGACGACACACCGGTCGACCCGGCCGACTTCGAACCGCCGCTCGGCCTGTTCCTCGTCGGCTATCTCGACGGTGTCGCCGTGGTGTGCGGCGGCTGGCGGGCGCACGACGCGACCGAGCCGCACTTCGCCGACGGCGACGCCGAAGTGAAACGGATGTACGTGGCGCCGTCCGCCCGGCGGCGCGGCTTCGCGCGTGCGGTGCTCCGCGAACTGGAACGGACGGCCGCGCGGCGGGGCAGGCGGCGGATGATTCTGGAGACCGGCACCGCGCAGCCGGAGGCGATCGCGCTGTACACGTCGGCCGGCTATGCGGACGTGCCGAAGTTCGGTGTGTACCGGGATTACCCGAACTGTCGTTGTTACGGCAAGACGTTGGCCGAAACCGACGCCGACGGGAGGACGTAGCCGTGCCGATCTACGCGTTGGGTGATCTGGTGCCGGCGATCGACCCCGACGCGTACGTGCACCCGGACGCGACCGTGATCGGGGACGTGCGGATCGGGGCGTTCGCGTCGGTGTGGCCACAAGCCGTGCTGCGCGGCGACTACGGCCGGATCGAGATCGGCGAGCGCACCAGCGTGCAGGACGGCACCGTCATCCACTGCACCGAGTACACGCCCGCGCTGATCGGCCGCGAATGTGTGATCGGCCACAACGTGCACATCGAGGGCGCCACCATCGCCGACCGGTGCCTGATCGCGTCGGGTTCGGTGGTGCTCAACGGTTCCGTCGTCGAGGAGGGCGCCATCGTCGGTGCCGGCGCGGTGGTTTCGTTCAACGGCCGGGTGCCCGCGCGGCGGATGGCGCTCGGCGTGCCGGCCAAGGTGCGCGACGACTACGAGGTGCCGGCCGGCGCGTGGCAGACCATCGTGGACAAGTACGTGGGGAACATCGACATTTTCCGAAAGACCATGCGCCGGCTGGACTGAAACCGGTGCGGTACTAGAGTTGCCGGCCGTGACTGGACGTCCGCTGAATGAGACCGTAGAAGCAGGTTGGGCGCTCGCGCTGGCCCCGGTGGCGGATCGGATCGCCGCCATGGGGGAGTTCCTGCGGGCCGAGGTGGCGGCGGGGCGGCGCTACCTGCCGGCCGGGGAGAACGTGCTGCGTGCGTTCCAGCAGCCGTTCCACCAGGTGCGGGTGCTGATCGTGGGCCAGGACCCGTATCCGACGCCGGGGCATCCGGTCGGCCTGAGCTTCTCGGTCGCGCCGGACGTGCGGCCGATCCCCAAGAGCCTGATCAACATCTACCAGGAGTACGGCACGGATCTCGGCTACCCGCCACCGTCCAACGGCGACCTCGCACCTTGGACCGAGCGTGGTGTGCTGCTGCTCAACCGCGCGCTCACGGTGGCGCCCGGCCGGCCGAACTCGCACCAGGGCAAGGGTTGGGAGGAGGTCACCGAGCAGGCGATCACCGCGCTGGCCGCGCGTGGCGAGCCGATGGTGGCAATCCTGTGGGGCCGCAACGCGCGCAACCTTCGCCCGCTGCTCGGCAGTGTGCCGTGCATCGAGTCTGCGCACCCGAGCCCGATGTCGGCCGCCGGTGGGTTCTTCGGTTCCAAGCCGTTCAGCCGTACCAACAAGCTGCTCGTCGACCAGGGTGCCGAGCCGATCGACTGGAAACTGCCCTGACCCACGCACGCGAAACGGCCCGGACAACCGTCCGGGCCGTTGCTGTGCTTGGGGGTAACGCTCAGCCTCGCGTGACCTTGCCCGCCTTGAGGCAGGAGGTGCACACGTTCATCCGCTTGCGCTGCGAGAGACCGATCTTCGCGCGCACGGTCTGGATGTTCGGGTTCCACCGGCGGTGCGTACGCCGGTTCGAGCGCGAGACCGACATGCCGAAGCCGGGCCCCTTGCCGCAGACGTCGCAGACGGCAGCCACGTCAGACACTCCTTAAAGTCGTTGCCTGGATGTGCGCCCAAACCACCGGAGGGCCGCATCCGAACACAAACACGAACCCGGTCGAGCCGGGCGACGTCGAACAGGGTAACTCGTCGCGCTCGCGGCCACCAAACCGGCCCCGGCTACCCTCGGTCCCCAGTGCTGGGAAAACACGTGCTCACGAGGAGGTCGCGCAGGTGCCGCACGCGTTGGACGCCGCAGCGGTACGCAGGTGGGCCGCCGCCTGCGTGCAGACTCTTGACGAGAACCGCGACGCCATCGACTTGATCAACGTGTTCCCGGTGGCCGACCGGGACACCGGCACCAACATGCTCGGCACCATGCGGGCGGCGGCGGACGCGGCGGCCCGCGCGGTCACCGACGCCGCGAACGCCGCCGGTGCCGACGCGGCCGGTACCGATGCCGCCAGTGCCGATGCCGCTGGCGCCTTCGCGGCCAGCACCAACGGTTCCGGCGACGACCCCCGCACTGACCTCGTGGTCGTCTGGTCGGCGTTGGCCAGTGGCGCGCTGGCCGGAGCACGCGGCAACTCCGGGGTGATCCTGTCCCAGGTGCTGCGCGGCCTCGCCGAGGTGCTCGGCCCCCGGCCGACCGAGGCGCGGGCGGCGCTGGCGCGGGCGGACGTCCTGGCCGCGCGGGCGGTCAGCGACCCGGCCCCCGGCACCATGCTGACGGTCCTGCACGCGGCCGCGCAGGCCGGCGCCGCGACCGACGTCGACGAGCCGGCCACCGTGCTCACCGCGGCCGCCGAGGCCGCCACCACGGCGTTGGCCGGCACCACGAACCAGTTGGAGGTGCTGGCCAAAGCCAGTGTGGTGGACGCGGGCGGCCAAGGACTGGTGCTGGTGCTGGACGAACTGGCCGCCGAGATCACCGGCCGGGAACGCCCCCCGTCGAAGGGCTCGCTCGCGGCGAGCAGGGCGCCCCGGGACGCGGATCTCCTGCGCACGGCCCGGGAAGCCGGCTCGGCCGAGTACGGCTACGAGGTGATGTACTCGCTGGCCGGCGTGGCCGAGCGGGCCGCCGACGAGCTGCGCGGCGCGCTGCGCGGGCTTGGCGACTGCGTGTCCGTCGTCGGCGACGGCGGCGACCGGTGGGCGGTGCACGTGCACTGCAACGACATCGGCGCGGCTATCGAGGCCGGTATCGAGGCCGGCCGGCCGCACCGGATCGCGGTGGTCCGGTTCGACGACCAGGTCGCGGCGGCGTCGTCCCGGTTCGCGACCGGGCGGGCCGTCGTGGCGCTGGCGCGGGGGACGGGCATCGCCGAGCTGTTCCGGGCCGAGGGGGCGACCGTGATGCTGCTCGCCGACCGGGACGCGCCGGCCGCCGCGGACATCGTCGCGGTGATCGCCGGTACGCAGGCCTCGCACGTGACGGTGCTGCCCAACTCGGACGATCTCGGCGAGGTGCTGTCGGCCGCCGTCACCGAGGTCGTGCTGGCCGGGCAGGACGTGTTGGTGGTGCCGACCGCGTCGCCGGTGCAGGGGCTGGCCGCGCTCGCCGTGCACGACCCGTCCCGCCGGCCGGGTGACGACGTGGTCGCGATGGCCGAGGCGGCGGCGGCGACCCGGCGCGGCAAGCTGACCATCGCGCGCGAGCACGGCATCACCTGGGTGGGTGTCTGTCAGGTGGGTGACGTGCTCGGCCTGCTGGACGGCGAGGTCGTCCTGATCGAACCCGGACCGGCCGACGACGGGCTGGTGGTGGCCGCGGCCCGCCGGCTGCTGGATCGGATGCTGTCCGGCGGCGGTGAGCTGGTCACGGCCCTGCCCGGCGCCGCGGCGCCAGCGGGTTTGGCCGATGATCTTGCCGAACACCTGCGGGCCGAACACCGTGAGGTCGAGTTCACCAGCTACCAGGGCGGCCAGGTGGAAGCCATCCTGCTGCTGGGTGTCGAGTAACAGCGTCGGTGCCGGCCGGTATTTTCGGGTGCGCAGGCTGACTCGCGGATCGGAGGACTGTGGCGGCGCTTGACGACTCGCTGGAGCTGGCGCTCGGCCGCAAGACGGCCGAGGCGCTGGCCGCCGCGTTCGATCTGCACTCGGTCGGCGACCTGCTGCGGCACTATCCGCGCCGGTACGCCGAACGCGGTGAGCTGACCAGTGTCGCGGGCCTGGAACTCGGTGAGCACGCCACCGTGCTGGCGCAGGTGGAGCGGGTCAGCAAGCGCACCATGCGCAACCGGCACGGCACCATCCTCGAAGTGCGGATCACCGACGGCCAGCGCCCGCTGACCTGCACGTTCTTCAACCAGGCCTGGCGCGAACGGGAACTGCTGCCGGGCCGGCGCGGGCTGTTCGCCGGTAAGGTCAACGCGTTCCGAGGCAACCTGCAGCTCGCGAACCCGGAATACCAACTGCTGGACGAGAATTCCGACGAGTCCACTGTGGAGGATTTCGCGAACGCCGTGATCCCGGTGTATCCGGCGGCCGCCGGCCTACCGTCGTGGTCGATCGCCAAGTGCGTGCGCCAGGTGCTGGACGTGTGGGACGGCGCCGAGGACCCGCTGCCGGCCGACCTGCGGCACGAGCACACGCTGCCGGGGCTTGAGGAGTCGCTGCGCGGTATCCACCGCCCGGACGGCTGGCCGGCCGTGAAACGCGCGGAACGCAGGCTGAAGTGGGACGAGGCGCTGGCCGTGCAGTTGGTGCTGGCGCAGCGGCGGGCGTCCGCGGGGCAGCGGCCCGCGCCGGCCTGCCCACCGGTGGCCGGTGGCCTGCTGGACGCGTTCGACGCGAAGATGCCGTTCACGCTCACCGCGGGCCAGCAGGAGGTGGGCGTCGCGATCACCGCCGACCTGTCCGGCGTGCACCCGATGAACCGGCTGCTGCAAGGTGAGGTGGGCTCCGGCAAGACGGTGGTCGCCCTGCGCGCGATGCTGCAGGTGGTGGACGCCGGTCGCCAGGCCGCGATGCTGGCGCCGACCGAGGTGCTGGCGGCGCAACACGCCCGGTCACTGACGGAACTGTTGGGGGACTTGGCAATGGCCGGCGAACTGGGGGCCGCGGACCGGGCCACCCGGCTCACGCTGCTCACCGGTTCGCTGAACACGGCGCAGCGCAGACAGGCCATGCTGGACACGGCGAGCGGCGCGGCCGGCATCGTGGTCGGCACGCACGCGCTGATCCAGGACAAGGTGTCCTTCGCCGATCTGGGCCTTGTCGTGGTGGACGAACAGCACCGCTTCGGCGTCGAACAGCGGGACGCGCTGCGGGCACGGGCCGGCGGCGACGGCAGTCCGCACGTGCTGGTGATGACCGCGACGCCGATCCCGCGCACGGTCGCGATGACCGTCTACGGCGACCTGGAAACCTCGTCGCTGCGCGAACTTCCGGCCGGCCGGTCGCCGATCACCACGTCCGTGGTGCCGGTGGCCGAGAAGCCGGGCTGGCTGGACCGGGCGTGGCAGCGGATCACTGAGGAGGTTCAGGCCGGCCACCAGGCGTACGTGGTGTGCCCCCGGATCGGCGAGGGCGCCGCGGCGGGTGAGGACGTGGAGTCCGCCGGTCCGGACGGCGAGCCGCCGGCCGAGGGCGAGCCGGACCGCAGGGCGCCGTTGGCCGTGCTGGACGTGGCGCCGGCACTGTCCGAAGGCGCGTTGGCGGGCCTGCGGCTCGGCATCCTGCACGGCCGCCTGCCCGCCGACGACAAGGACAAGACGATGCGGGCGTTCGCGGCCGGCGACATCGACGTGCTGGTGGCGACGACGGTCGTCGAGGTCGGCGTGAACGTGCCGAACGCGACCGTGATGGCGATCATGGACGCGGACCGGTTCGGCGTCAGCCAGCTGCACCAGTTGCGCGGCCGGGTCGGTCGCGGCAGCGCGCCCGGATTGTGCCTGCTGGTCACGGAAGCGCCCGGCGGCACGGCGACCAGGGAACGGCTGGACGCGGTGGCGTCCACAGTGGACGGTTTCGAACTGGCCCAACTGGACCTGGAACTCCGCCGCGAGGGCGACATCCTCGGCGCGGCCCAGTCCGGCCGCGGCTCGCTGCGCATGCTGTCCCTGCTGCGCGACCTGGACGTCATCGAGCAGACCCGGCAGACCGCCCGCGAACTCGTCGACGCCGACCCGACCCTTGCCGGCCACCCCGGTCTCGCCGGCATGGTGTCCGAACTGGTCGACGAACAAGGCGCGGAATACCTGGAGAAGTCCTGAAGTCCTAGATCCGTCACTCCGTCGGATTACTTGGCATGCGCGCGATCGCGGTTTGTGCTCCGCTGTCGGGTATGCGGAAGATGATCGTGCTCGGGGTGCTGGTCGCGGTGGTGTGCGGGCTCGTGCCGGCGGCCTGGGCCGGGTCGTCGATCCCGACGTGCCTGATCTCCAACGGCGGTTCCGGCGGCCGTTTCACCAAGTCGGTGATCTGCGTCGAACTCATCGACAGGGGCGACGGGCAGGCCGGCTCTGGCAGTTACGCCCCCGGTGACAACACACCGCACTGGTTGACCGTGACCGTCGAGTACCAGCCGCTCGGCCGCCCATCGTCCGTATGGCTGCCGCTGGCGACCACCATCAAGCGCGGCAGTGGCCAGCTTCGTGCGACCACCCGGCCGGTGCGGCTGCCGTCGCCCGGCGTGCTGCGCGCGTGCACCCGTGCCGGAACCGGAACCGGAACCATGATAAGACAGCTGTGTTCGATCTCGGACTGATCCGTCCCTGGCCCGCACGGTACCGTGCGATGGCCGACGACGGACGGGAGCCGGGATGTTTCGCAAGGTGCTGGTGGCGAACCGGGGTGAGATCGCGATTCGGGCGTTCCGGGCCGCGTACGAACTCGGTGCCGGCACGGTGGCCGTCTTCCCGTACGAGGACCGCAATTCCACGCACCGCCTCAAGGCCGACGAGGCCTACCAGATCGGCACGCCAGGCCACCCGGTCCGTGCCTACCTGTCGGTCGAGGAGATCATCCGGGCCGCCCGCAAGGCCGGCGCGGACGCCGTCTATCCCGGTTATGGCTTCCTGTCGGAGAATCCGGAACTGGCTGCGGCCTGCCGGGACGCCGGCATCACGTTCGTCGGGCCGACCGTCGAGGTGCTCGAACTTACCGGCAACAAAGCACGTGCCGTCGCCGCCGCTCGGGCCGCCGGGCTGCCGGTGCTGAAGTCGTCCGCGCCGTCCGCCGACGTGCCGACGATTCTCGCCTCGGCCGAGGAGATCGGTTTTCCGTTGTTCGTCAAGGCTGTCGCCGGTGGCGGCGGTCGCGGTATGCGCCGGGTGCTGGCGGCGGAATCCCTCCGCGAGTCGCTGGAAGCGGCCATGCGTGAGGCGGAGTCGGCGTTCGGCGACGCCACGGTGTTCCTGGAACAGGCGGTGATCGAGCCACGGCACATCGAGGTGCAGGTGCTTGCTGATGGCGCGAACACCGTGGTGCACCTGTTCGAACGGGACTGCTCGGTGCAGCGCCGCCACCAGAAGGTGATCGAGATCGCGCCGGCCCCGAACCTGGATCCCGTGCTGCGCCAACGGATCTGCGCCGACGCGGTGGCGTTCGCGCGGGCCATCGGCTACGTCAACGCCGGCACCGTCGAGTTCCTCGTCGACCCCCATGGCAAGCACATGTTCATCGAGATGA
This sequence comes from Pseudonocardiaceae bacterium, assembly GCA_036270375.1. GTDB lineage: Bacteria > Actinomycetota > Actinomycetes > Mycobacteriales > Pseudonocardiaceae > DATEPR01. Next base: position 25,934 of record DATBCR010000602.1, read on the forward strand.
ACCCGCGCATCCAGGTCGAGCACACGGTCACCGAGGAGGTGACCGACGTCGACCTCGTCCAGTCCCAGCTGCGCATCGCGGACGGCGAGACGCTCGCGGATCTAGGCCTGTCACAGGAGAACATCAGGCTGCGCGGCGCCGCACTGCAGTGCCGGATCACCACCGAGGATCCGGCCAACGGGTTCCGGCCGGACACCGGCATGATCAGCGCGTACCGCTCGCCGGGCGGCGCCGGCATCCGTCTGGACGGTGGCACCACGTTCGCCGGCACCGAGATCAGCGCGCACTTCGACTCGATGCTGGTCAAGCTGACGTGCCGGGGCCGGGACTGGCAGACCGCGGTGGTCCGCGCCCGCCGTGCCGTCGCCGAGTTCCGGATTCGTGGCGTGGCAAGCAACATCCCGTTCCTGCAGGCCGTACTGGACGATCCGGACTTCCGCGCCGGCCGGGTCACGACGGCGTTCATCGAGCAGCGGCCGCACCTGCTGACCGCCCGGCAGTCCGCGGACCGCGGCACCCGCCTGCTAACGTTTCTCGCCGACGTCACCGTGAACCAGCCCAACGGCCCGCGCCGCAAAGTGCCGGACCCGACAGGGAAACTGCCGGTGGTCGATCTGAACCAGCCAGCGCCGGAGGGTTCCCGGCAGCGGCTGGCGGCGGCCGGCCCGGCGGGTTTCGCGCGCTGGCTGCGGGAATCGCCCCTGATCGGCGTCACGGACACGACGTTCCGGGACGCGCACCAGTCGCTGCTGGCCACCCGCGTGCGCACGAAGGACCTGCTCGCGGTCGCGCCGCACGTGGCTCGCACGACGCCGGAACTGCTGTCGTTGGAATGCTGGGGTGGCGCGACATACGACGTGGCTCTGCGGTTCCTTGCCGAGGACCCGTGGGAACGCCTGGCCGCGCTCCGGGCCGCCGTCCCGAACATCTGCCTGCAGATGTTGTTGCGTGGCCGCAACACCGTCGGCTACACGCCCTACCCGACCGAGGTCACCGACGCGTTCGTCCGCGAGGCGACCGACACCGGCATCGACATCTTCCGCATTTTCGACGCGCTCAACGACGTCGAACAGATGCGCCCCGCGATCGACGCGGTCCGGGCCACCGGCACGGCGGTCGCCGAGGTCGCCCTCTGCTACACGGCTGATCTGGCCGATCCGGCCGAGCGGCTGTACACGCTGGACTACTACCTGAAACTGGCCGAACAGATCGTGGCGGCCGGCGCGCATGTGCTTGCCGTGAAAGACATGGCGGGCCTGTTGCGGCCGCCGGCGGCCAGCCGGTTGGTCGCGGCGCTGCGCAAGGAGTTCGACCTGCCGGTGCACGTGCACACCCACGACACGGCGGGCGGGCAGCTGGCGACGTACCTTGCCGCGGTGGCGGCCGGCGCGGACGCGGTCGACGGTGCCGTGGCGTCGTTGTCTGGCACCACGTCGCAGCCGTCGCTGTCGGCGATCGTCGCGGCGACCGACCACAGTGCCCGGCCGACCGGTCTGGACCTGCAGGCGGTATGTGATCTCGAGCCGTACTGGGAGCTGGTGCGGCGGGTGTACGCGCCGTTCGAGGCCGGGCTGCCGGCGCCGACCGGCCGGGTCTACCACCACGAGATTCCCGGCGGCCAGCTGTCCAACCTGCGGACGCAAGCGATTGCGCTCGGATTGGGCGACCGGTTCGAGGACATCGAGGACGCGTACGCGGCGGCCGACCGGATGCTCGGCCGGCTGGTGAAGGTGACCCCGTCGTCCAAGGTGGTCGGTGACCTGGCGCTGCACCTGGTCGGCGCGGGGGTGGACCCGAAGGAGTTCGAGGCGGATCCGGGCAGATTCGACGTACCGGACTCGGTGGTGGGTTTTCTGTACGGCGAGCTGGGCGACCCACCGGGCGGCTGGCCGGAACCGTTCCGCGCCAAGGCATTGCGCGGCCGAGCCGCCCCTCGGAGCGTGGCCGCGCTGACCGACGAGGACCGGTCGATGCTGTCCGTGGACCGGCGCCGGACGTTGAACCGCCTGCTGTTCCCCGGCCCGGCCAAGGAGTTCGCCGCACACCGCGAGCAGTTCGGCGACACGAGCGTCCTTGGCAGCAAGGACTTCTTCTACGGCCTACGCCAGGGCGAGGAACACACGGTCGACCTTGAGCCCGGCGTGCGGCTGCTGATCGAGTTGGAGGCCGTCGGCGAGGCGGACGAACGCGGCATGCGGACGGTGTTGGCGACGTTGAACGGCCAGCTGCGCCCGATCCAGGTCCGCGACCGTTCCGTGGCCAGCGACCTGCCGGTGGCCGAACGAGCCGACCGCCGCGACCAGAACCAGATTGCGGCACCGTTCGCCGGCGTGGTCACCCTGGCGGTCACGGAAGGCGACACGGTGGAGCAGGGCGGCACGGTGGCCACAATCGAGGCGATGAAGATGGAGGCGGCCATCACCGCACCGATCGCCGGCACCGTCAGCCGCTTGGCAATCGGCGCCGTACAACAGGTAGAAGGCGGCGACCTACTGGTGGTCCTGCGCTGAAGCACGGCACGCCTGGTCGGGGCGACATCGGTCAATGACGTGGAACGACGCTGGTCAGTCGACGGTGGGTGGGCTGTTCTGCCAGCGGTCGAAGAAGCGTTGCGGGTCGTCCAGTGTCATGGTGTCCTCGGTGTCCGGGAACAGTTGGGCCACGGACGCCCGTGCGCGTTCGTAACGGTCGTTCGCCTCCACCAGTTCGTCGATCTGGTACGCCAGGAACTCGCTCAGCGGTACGCCCTTCTTGGCGGCGAGCACCGTGGCCTTCCGCATGGTCACGTCGCTCAGCTCAAGGGTTACTCGGCCCATGCGGCCAAGCGTATTGCCTGCCGTTGCGAGATTTCGACGGTTCGGCACCATCCGTGCAAACGAACTCTCGAGCACGGCGACTTTCCTTGCCTACCACGCATTCCCGGTCAAACCGGACGCGCAGGTCGCCGGATTAACCCACACGGATCAGTCGAGCCAGGAATCGTCCGTCGTCACGACCGTGAGCCGCTGTGTCGCCCTTGTCAGCGCCACGTACACCGATCGCCGGCCGGCGGCGGGCACGGCGGCCTCGGCGATCATCCGTTCCGGTGTGACCACCACCACCGCGTCGTACTCCAAGCCCTTCGCGTCCAGGCTGCCGACCACCCGCAGCCGGTCCGCCGTCAGGTCGGCCAGCGCCGCCGCGGTCGCGACACAGTCGTCCAACGCCGTGATCACGCCGACCGTGCCGGTGACCTCCGCCAGCAACTCCTCCGCCGCGCTCCGCACACAAGCCGGTACATCCCGCGCCGCCACCGTCCGGACCGACGGTGCCACACCCGTACTCCGCACCGCGACCGGCAACTCGTTCGATGACTGCTGCCCGGCCAGCACCCGGGCCGCCAGCGCGAAGATCTCGGCCGAGTTCCGATAGTTGGTCCGCAGCACGAACTGCCGCTTCGTCCGAACCGAACGCAACGCGTTGTCCCGCGCCGCCACCGTCTCCGTCGGGTCCGGCCACGCGCTCTGCAGCGGATCGCCGACGATCGTCCAGCTCGCGTACCGGCCGCGCCGCCCGACCATCCGCCACTGCATGGGGGACAGGTCCTGCGCCTCGTCCACCACGATGTGCGCGTACTCGTCGTAGTGCGCGGGCCGCCGAGGATGGTCGGTCGGCCGCTCGTCGTCCGGCCGGCTCGACGACCGGCGCCTGCGCGGCTCGCCGAGCAGGATCCGCAACTCGTCCAGCAGCGCCACGTCCGCGACCGACGGATCGCCGGGGTGCTTCGCCCACGAGTCCGCGAGCAGGTCGATCTCCGCGCGGTCCAGCACCCGCCCGACCGCCTGCGCGAGGCGCCCGCGAGCCGCGAGCCCGCCGAGCACGCCGGCCGGCGTGAGCACCGGCCACCACGCCACCAGGAACCGGTGGAACTCGATCCGCTCGCCGATGTCCGTGACCAGCTCGTCCCGCCGCGCCCGGAACCGCCGCCCCGGTGTCCCCTCGCCGATCTCCTTGTCGTCGGCCATGTACGCCTCGGCCTTGCGCCACAACGCTTCCAGCAGCGCCTCGGCGGCGTCCACCCGGGACCGGTTGGGCAGCCCGCCCCTGCGGTGCACCGCCCGCCGCACCCGTTCCAGCTCCGTCGTGTCCAGCCGCAGCACCTCGCCGCGGTGCGAGATCCGCAGCTCGCCGGGCACGTCCGGCGGTGTCAGCCGGATCGCCCTGCGCAGCACCCGCAGCATCCGCGCCGAGCCCTTCACGGCGGCCGTCCGCGCGTCGTCGAGCCGGGTCGTCGTGACGCCGTCCAGCACCTGGCCGAGCGCCCGCAGTTCCGCGCTGTCCTCACCCATCGACGGCAGCACCCGCGAGATGTAGTTGGTGAACACCGGCGACGGCCCGACCACCAGCACACCCGCACCCGTCATCGTGCGCCGGTGGCGGTAGAGCAGATACGCCGCGCGGTGCAGCGCCACCGCGGTCTTGCCGGTGCCCGGCCCGCCGGTGATCTCGGTGATGCCGGCCGACGGCGCGCGGATCGCGTCGTCCTGCTCGCGCTGGATGGTGGCCACGATGTCCTTCATCGTGTCGCCGCGCGCCCGGCCGAGCGCGGCCATCAGCGCGCCGTCACCGACGATCCGGATGTCGTCCGGCAGCGCGCCCGGCGCCAGCACGTCGTCGTCGATGTCGAGCACGCGTTCCCGGGAACACCGGATCACCCTGCGGCGCAACACACCCATCGGGTACTCGGCGGTCGCCTGGTAGAACGCGGCGGACGCGGGCGCACGCCAGTCGAGCACCAGGTTCTCGAAGTTCTCGTCGCGCAGCCCGAGCCGGCCGATGTAGAGCACCTCACCGCGGCTGGTGGCGTCGCCGAGGTCCAGCCGGCCGAACACCAGCCCCTCGTGCTCGGCGTCCAGCGACTGCAGCACCTTGTTCGCATACTGGACCATTACGTCGCGCTCGATCAGCATCTGCGCCTGCTCGAAGATCGCCTCCCGGTCAGCGCCGTAGGCGAGCTGGTAGCCCCGGTCCCGCATGGCCTCGGTCTCGGACCGGACCTCGGCCAGCCGTGAGTACACCAGGTCGACATGTCGTTGTTCGACCGCCGTCTCGGCTTCTCTCACGGAGTCCTGCGACACCCCGGCGCTCCTGGTTCTGTGCTGACACGTAAATGGGCAGTTGAAGACGGTACGCCGTGCCGGTGACAGCCGAATCACGCGGCAGGCTGATGTGCCAGGACGGCGCGGACGGTAACGTCAGATATGACCAGGATCGTGTCGGGATCGGCCGGCGGTCGGCGGCTGGCGGTGCCGCCCAAGGGCACCCGGCCGACGTCGGAACGCGTCCGCGAGGCGATGTTCAGCGCCCTGGAGTCCGCTGTCGACCTCGACGGCGCCCGCGTCCTCGACCTGTACGCCGGTTCCGGCGCGCTCGGCCTCGAAGCCCTGTCCCGAGGCGCGGCGTCCGCGACGTTCGTGGAGACCGACCGCCAGGCGCTGGAGGTGTTGCGCCGCAACGCGACCACGCTCGGCCTGCCCGGTGCGATCGTCCTGCCCGGCACCGTCGAGTCGGTGCTCAGCAATGCGCCGGGGCAGCCGTTCGACGTGATCCTCGCCGACCCGCCCTACCGGATGCCCGACGCCGACCTGGCCGTCGTGCTGGCGCGCGTGGCCACCGGCGGTTGGCTCGCCGAACACGGTGTGCTGGTGCTGGAGCGCGCCGCGAGAGACGGCGAACCGACCGTCCCGGCGGGACTGTCCATGATCCGCACCCGCCGTTACGGCGACACCGCGACGCACTGGATAGGTGTGGACGCCCACCCGCCCGGGTAGTGATGAGGCATGCCTCACACAGAGCGGCTCGCGAGCGTGTCGCGGCTGCTACGGTCCGCGTCATGAGGCGTGCCGTCTATCCGGGCTCGTACGACCCGGTCACCAACGGTCACATCGACATCGTGGAACGGGCGGCCGGGCTGTTCGACGAGGTGATCGTCGCGGTCCTCGTCAACAACAAGAAGAAGGGCCTGTTCACCGTCGACGAGCGGATCGAGATGCTGCGCGCCGTGACGACACACCTGCCCGGTGTCCGCGTCGACTCGTGGCACGGCCTGCTCGTCGAGTACTGCCGCCAGCACGAGGTCAGCGTCATCGTGAAGGGCCTGCGCGCGGTCAGCGACTTCGACTACGAGCTGCAGATGGCGCAGATGAACCAGCAGCTCTCCGGCGTGGAAACGCTGTTCATGCCGACCAATCCGCTGTGGAGCTTCCTGTCCAGCTCGCTGGTGAAGGAGGTCGCGGCGTACGGCGGCGACGTCGCGCACCTGGTGCCGGACCTGGTGCACCGCCAGCTCCTCGAGCGGTCCGCGCAGCAACGCGCGAACAGCTAGTCACACGAGCGGCAGTTTCATCCCGACGTGCGTGACCTCGAAACCGAGGCGCCGGTAGAAGCGTTGCGCGTCCACACGCGAGTTGTCCGACGTCAGCTGAACCATGACGCAGCCGCGTTCCCGTGCCGTGTCGATGGCCCACCGCACCAGGTCCGCGCCCAACCCGGCCCCACGCAGGTCCGACCGCACCCGCACCGCCTCGATCTGCGCCCTGGTCGCGCCACGCCGGGAGAGCCCCGCGATGAACGTCAACTGGAGCGTGCCGACCGGCTCACCGTCCACGTCCGCGACCATCAGCAACTGCCGCGGATCGGCGGCCACCTCTCCGAACGCGGCCAGATAGGCCGGATCGCCCGGCTGTTCGCGCCGGGCTCCGAGTGGATCATCGGCGAGCATCGCCACGATCGCCGGTACGTCGTCCCGTCGTGCTTCCCGAATAACCGCCACATCGCCCATTCTCCCGTGTGGCGGATCGGACACGCCCGACGCCATGGCGGTCCCGGATCGGGACACCGGACCGGGGCACACTGATGCCATGCAGCCGTCCGCTCGCGCTGCGGGCGGGGATCTGAAACCGGGGAGTAGCCGTGTACCGGGTTTTCGAGGCCCTCGACGAACTCGTCACCATCCTTGAGGAGGCGCGGGGCGTCCCGATGACCTCCGGATGTGTCGTGCCGCGCGGCGACGCCTTGGAACTGCTGGACGAGGTGCGCGACGCCATCCCGGCCGAGCTGGACGACGCCCAGGACGTGCTCGACCGCCGGGACGAGCTGATCGGCAAGGCACAGCACGAGGCCGAGCAGACCCTGAACAAGGCGGACGCCCAGGCCGAACAACTGGTCACCGAGACCCGCAGCGAGGCTGACCGGCTGCTGGCCGACGCCAAGGCACGCGCCGAACGGATGATCGCGGACGCCGAGTCCACCGCGGAACGGGCGGTCGCCGCCGGTCGGGTCGAGTACGACGAACTGGTCGGCCGCGCACACGCCGAGGCTGAACGGATGCTGCAGGCCGGCCGGCAGGCGTACGAGCGGGCGGTCGACGAGGGCGAGGCCGAACAGGCCCGGCTGGTGGCGCAGACCGAGGTCGTCCGGGCCGCGCACGCCGAGTCGGCCCGGGTGATCGACGCCGCGCAGGCCGAGATCGAC
>DATBCR010000603.1:0-3400 GCA_036270375.1 Pseudonocardiaceae bacterium
CTGCAGGGGGACGTCGCGGGCATCGCCGACGGCGTTCACGCGCGGGATCCGAACGCCCGGTTCGGCATCGCGAGCTACGCCGACCCGGAGGACAACGCAGGCGAGGCGGGCGCGGACTCGGACGCCCGGTTCGACATGGAAATCCCGCCCGGCCAGCAACCCACCGACGACCAGCTCGGCCAGGCGTTGCACTCGCTCTACCTGTCCCCGCTCGGCGACGGCCTCGACCCGCCAAAGGACTGGATCAACGGCCTTGACCAGCTCGCCACCACGACAGCGTTCCGCCCCCGCACCAACCGCATCGTCGTGCTGCTCGGCGACTCCTCCAGCCACGATCCGAACCCCCCGGACGGCGGCGACCCCGCCCACCCGACGCTGGCCGACGCCATCGCCAACCTGACCGCCGCCGGCATCCGGGTTGTCGGCGTGCCGATCACGGGCTACGGCGACGGCCTTGACGGCCAGGGCCAGGCGTCCCGGCTGATCCAGGCTACCGGCGGCACCCTCGTGTCACCGGTCAACGATCCCGGCGACCTGGGCCGACTGGGCGGCGAGATCGCCGACGGCATCGCCAACCTGCCCCCGGTCTTCGAGACCGTCACCGTCACGCCGGTCGTCACGCACTGCGACACCGGGCTGTCGGTGACCTTCGACCCGTCCGGCGACGAAACCGTCGCCGGCGGCGCGGACGCCACGTTCGCCGAACACGTGCGCGTCGACGCGGGCGCGCCGATCGGCGCCACGCTTGGCTGCACCGTCGAGTACCGGATCAACGGCGAGCCGACCGTGCGCGCCGGTTACACCGAGACCGTCGCCGTGCACGTCCGTGCGCCCGCGTTGCCGGTGGTCGTCGTCGGCAGCGTGACCACGGACGCGACGTCCGCGAACGGCGCGGTGATCACGTACTCGGCCACCGCCGCGGACGCGGCGGGCAACCCGCTGACCCCGGTCTGCACGCCGGCATCCGGCAGTACGTTCCCGGTCGGCGTCACCGTCGTCTCGTGCACCGCGACCGACTCGGCCGGCAACACGGCCACCGAGACCGCCACCATGACCGTGTTCCCGGCGAACCCGGCCGTCCCGAGCATCTGGGCGGTCCGGCTGCTGTCCCCGCCGGGCGGCGGCCAACTCACGATCACCGACCAGGCCGACGTGTCGGTGCTGTTCGGCGCGCCGTGCGCCGGTGGCCCGGACGCGGCGCCCGACTGGTCGCCGGACGGCAGGTCGTTCGCGTTCGCCCACGGCGGCGGCCAACGCGCGGAGATCTGCGTCGCCGACGTGGCCGGCACGAACGCCCGGTCGGTGGCGACCCCGACCGATGCCTTGGCAGCAGCCACGTTCAGCGATCCCGCGTGGTCACCGGACAACGCGCTGATCGCGTTCGCCGTCGTCGCGGGCGAGTCCGCGTCGGCGATCTGGACGGTGCCGGCCGCCGGTGGCGTGCCCCAGGCGTTGATCACGACACCCGGCGGGGCCGCGCAACCGGCGTTCCAGCGCCAGCCCGATCTCGTGGTGACCGCCGCCGCGAACCCGTCGACGGTGCCGTTCGGGACCAGGACCACGTTGCGGTTCACCGTCGACAACCACGGCAGCGTCACCGCGTCGAACACGCGACTGCTGCTGTCATTGCCCACCGGGCTGCGCCCCGAGCAGGTCAGCACCGACACCGGGACCTGTGCGCCCGCTACCTTGGTGTGCGCGCTCGGCCCGCTGGCTCCCGGCCGGACGGCCGTGGTGCGGGTCGTGGTGACCGGGGTCGAGCCGGGACCGCAGGTCGTACGGGCCACCGCGATCAGCGATCTGTTGACGGCCAACCCGTCCGAGGCCGTCGTGACCATCACCGTCACCGTCGGCCCGCGCACCGGACACCTGTCGCTGCTCACCGGGGTCACGCCGAGTCCGGCGTACGTCGGCGGCGACGACATCGTCGTGTCGTACACGGTGAGCAACGCCGGTACCGCGGTCATGACCTCGGTCCGACTGGCCACCACGCTGCCGACCGCCCTCGGCGTACCGAAATCCGTGTCGCCGGCCGGTTGCCGGGCCGACGGCACCGGTTGCGACCTGGGATCCCTGCAACCGGGCCAGACCGTGGAGGTCAGGTACGTGCTGGCCGCCGTGGTCGCCGTCAACGGCACCGAGACGGCCACGGTCACCACGACCGGCCCGGACACCAGCACGCAGGACCACACGGCCAGTGCGCCGGTCGTGGTCGGGCAACCGGCGCTGACGGTCGATCCCACCATCGGCCCACAGGGGTTCGTGGTGCACGCGACCGGATCCGGCTTCCCGCCGGGCGCGACGGTGCTGCTCACGTGGTCGCCCGGTATCTCGCAAACGCTGGACCAGGTCACCGTGGCCGCCAACGGCACCATCGACACCCCGGTGCTGATCTTCCACCACGACCAGGTGGGACCGAGGGTGCTGGTCGCCGCACCCGTCAACGGCACACGGTTCGGCCAGGTGTCCTCGCCGTCGTTCCTCGTGGTCCCAGAGGGCATCGAACCGCCACTGTTCAACAGTCCCAACTGATCGGGCGCCACCGGACGGTCCACAACGGACCGTTCGGCGGCGGGACGCGCGCGGCGGTTGCCTCTAGGTGCAGCGTGGTGCGCACCTGGATTCTCCCGGATACCACTGCCTTTGCGGAGCCGGCACCCGAATACTTCAGGGCATGGGTGCAACCGCTACGTTGTCCACCACCGAATTCGTGGTGGAGCCGGGCCAGCAGGTCGCCTGCCCCGTGACCATCCGCAACACCGGCGCGGTGGTCGACCAGTTCGCCATCGACGTCGTCGGTGACTCGAGCGGCTGGGCGGCCGCCGAACCGCCGGCGGTCAACCTGTTGCCAGGCGACTCGGGCACGGTCCACGTGGTGTTCGCGCCACCAAGGTCCAGCCAGGTCCTGGCCGGTCCGGTGCCGTTCGGTGTCCGGGTGGTCTCGCACGAGGACCCGGACGGCTCGGTGATCGAGGAGGGCGTCGTCAACGTCGCGCCCTTCACCGAGGTGACCGCGCAGGTGATCCCGGGCAAGGTCGAGGCGGCCCGCCGCGCCCGGTACGAAGTGGCCGTGGACAACCACGGCAACCACCCGGTGGCCGTGCGGCTCTACCCGGAGAACCAGGAGGACGACCTCGAGCTCAGGCTGGACCGCCCGGAGTTCACCCTGGATCCGGGCATGGCGACCTATGTGAAGCTGCGGGTCCGCCCACGGCGGCCGTTCCTGCGTGGCCAGCCGCGTCGCCACCAGTTCCGGGTGCTCACGTCGGTCGACGAGCGCGAGTCCTTCTTCGCCGACGCGGCATTCGTGCAGCGGCAGATGTTGCCCAAGTGGCTGATGCCCGTGCTGATCGCGCTGATCGCGCTGCTGGCGTTGCTGGTCGCCCTGTACTTCACGATC
>DATBCR010000604.1:0-11459 GCA_036270375.1 Pseudonocardiaceae bacterium
CACAGCCATTTCGCCACGTCGGTGCAGAAGGTCCAGCGGCCCGAGCTGATGGCGGGCCAGAACCAGCTGTTCCGGCGCATGGCCGCCGGCAACTTCGAACAGCTGGCGCAGGCAGTCGCGAAGGACCCGGCCATGTTGCTCTGGCTCGACGCGGCGACCAACGTCAAGGCCCACCCCAACGAGAACTTCGCCCGCGAGCTCATGGAGCTGTTCACCCTCGGCATCGGCAACTATTCGGAAACCGACGTCAAGGAGGCGGCGCGAGCGTTCACCGGGTGGCGCCTCAACCCCTCGACCACGAGCTGGACCTTGGCGGCCCGTCAGCACGACACCGCGACCAAGACGGTCCTCGGCCAGACCGGAGATTGGTCTGGCGAGGACGTGATCCACATCGTCACCAACGCGCCGCCGTCGGCCCCGTATGTCGTCTCCCGCTTGTGGGGCCATCTCGCCTATCCGGTGACCCCGCTGGACCCGATCGTCGCGGAGCTCGCCCCATCCTTCGCCCGGACGCATGACCTGACCGCGTTGCTTCGTTCGATGTTGCTGCATCCGAAGTTCGTATCCGACCTGGCCCGAACCGGACTGGTGAAGCAGCCGGTCGAATGGTGCGTGGGGATCCTGCGGGTGCTCGGACTGACGGACGGCGCACGAAGACTGGCGGCGGCGCTGCGCGGGCTCGGTCAAGTTCCCTTTGATCCTCCGAATGTCGGAGGGTGGCCGCAAAACGGCTACTGGCTGACGACCGCGTCCAGCCTCGAGCGGTTGCAGGTGTCCAACCTGCTCGTCGGCGTGGCAGTCCCACCGGAGCTGGCGCAAGCGGCGGCGGCCGACCGGCCAGCCGTCGCCGCCCATCTCCTCTCCGTCGAATGGAGCCCGGCGACGGCGACGGCGCTGGCCGCCGCATCACGAGATCCCCAGACCATGCTCGCTCTCGCCCTCGTGGCCCCCGAATACACGCTCGCCTAACCGGAGCCCCCAGATGCCCGACCTCCCCGTGTCCCGCCGAACGTTCCTCGCTGGCGCGGCCGGCGCGGCCGGCGTCACGGCCATCGCCGCGCATCGCCCCATCGAGCGGGCCCTCGGGCTGAGCAAGGCCGACCGCTCCACTCCGACCGCGACCGCGACTCCGTCCAGCACGGGCGTCCTGGTGGTCGTCACGCTCTACGGCGGCAACGACGGGCTCAACACCGTTGTGCCGGCTGGTGATCCGGCGTACCAGAAGGCAAGGGCCGACCTGGCGTACCAGCCGAACCAGGTGTTGAACCTCGGTGACGGGCTCGGCCTGAACCCCGGCATGACCGGTTTCAAGACCCTGTGGGACGACAACCGGCTGGCCGTCGTCCGTGGCGTCGGTTATCCCAACCCGGACCACAGCCACTTCCGGTCGATGGCGATCTGGCAGACCGCGTCGCCCGGCACGTCAGTGCCGACCGGCTGGCTCGGTCGGTGGCTGGACGCGACCGGTGACAATCCGTTGCTCGCGGTGTCCGTCGAACCGGTGTTGCCGCCGCTGCTCGCCGGCCAGCGGGCCGCCGCGGTTTCCCTGCCGGTCAACGGGTTGACGATGCCGGCCGGTCAGCTCGGCGAGGCGTTTCGCGCGCTCGGGCAGACACAGTCGGGGGACAGCGTGCAGACGGCGCGGGCGGCCCGGTCGGTCGTCGACCTGCAGGAGGCGGTGCGGGTGCTCGGCGGGGCGGTGCACGGTGCGACGCCGTCGGCGAATCCCCAGCAGCCGCAACAGAAACAGCAGAACCGGGGTGCGTTGGGGGATCAGCTCGACCTGGTTGCCGAGCTGGTCGAGGCGGGCGTGCCGACCCGGGCCTACTCGGTGTCACTCGGCGGTTTCGACACGCACGCCGACGAGAAGGCCACCCAGCAACGGTTGCTGACCGAGCTGGACGGCGCGCTGGTGCCTTTCGTCGAACGGATGGGGCGTACGACGCGTGGCCAGCAGGTGGTTGTGTTGGCGTACTCGGAGTTCGGCCGACGCGTGACGGCCAACGCGGGCCAGGGCACCGACCACGGCACGGCGGGGCCGGTGTTCCTGATGGGCGCGGGTGTCAAGGGCGGGTTCTACGGCGAGCAGCCGAGCCTGACCGACCTGAACGCGGGTGACCTGAAGGAGAACACCGACTTCCGGTCCATCTACGCGACCCTGCTGGACAAGGTGCTGGACACCGATCCGGGCCGCGTGCTCACGGACTACAGTGGCCGTCTGGATTCCGTTCTGTCCACATAGGACGTTCTGTCCACGTAGGACACTGGATCAGTCCGCGCTGGCGGCGCGCAGGTCCGTGGACAGGGCGATCCAGCGGGCCAGCAGATCGGCCGCCGCACCGGAGTCGATTGCCGGCGCGACAACGGAAAGGCCGGCTCGCAGGTCGTCGTGCAGATCGCCGGACAGGCCGTAGAAGGCGGCCACGGCGCCGGCCGCGTTCAGCAGCACGGCATCCCGCACCGGACCGGTCTTGCCGCCGACCAGATCCCGTACCACGGCGGCGTTCTCGTCGGCGTCGCCGCCACGCAGATCCCCCGCCGTCGCCCTCGGTATGCCGAGGCGCGTGGGGTCGACCTGTTCGATCCGGACCGTGCCGCCGTCGGCCAGCCATACCGTGCTGGTGGTCGTGGTGGTCAGCTCGTCGAGGCCGTCGTCGCCGCGCACCACGAGGGCCGTCGTGCCGCGCTGCGCGAACACCTCGGCCATCACCGGTGCCATCGTCGGATTGGCGCAGCCGACCAGCCCGGCCGCCGGCTGCGCGGGATTGGTCAGCGGGCCGAGGAAGTTGAACGCCGTCGGCACACCCAACTCCCGCCGCACGCCACTCGCGTGCCGCAGGGCCGGGTGGTACAGGGGCGCGAAACAGAACGCGATTCCCAGTTCGGTCACACAGGCCGACACCGCGTCCGGCGACAGGTCGACGGCGACGCCGAGCACCTCGAGCACATCCGCCGCACCCGCCCGTGACGACGCGGCCCGTGCGCCGTGCTTCACGACCGGAACACCGGCGGCGGCGGTCACCAACGCGGCCATGGTGGAGATGTTGACCGTGCCGGCCTGGTCACCGCCGGTACCGACGACATCCACCGCCCGCTCGGTCAGCCGCACCCGCTTGGCGTGCGCGAGCATCGTGCTGGCCATACCGGCGATCTCGGCCGGCGTCTCGCCCTTCGCCCGCAGCCCGACCGCGAAACCGGCGACCTGGGCCGCCGTCGCCGTGCCGGACATGATCTGGTCCATCGCCCACGCGGTGTCCGGTTCGGTCAGGTCGACGCCCGAGATCAGGCGCCCGAGTAATCCGGGCCAGGTCTGCGGTGTGGCGTTCGGCTGCGCCATCGCGGTGGCCGGCCTCAGCCGCGCACGGCCGGCAGGTGCTGCGCCCGCAGCACCTCGGCCACCGTCTCGGCCGCCGCGAGCGGGTCAAGCGGGTGCACGATCACCGCGTCCGCCTGCGACCACGTGGCCAGCCACCGATCGTCCTTGCGCCGCACCGCAACCACGATCGGGGGGCAGTCGGTGATCTCGTTCTTCAGCTGCCGCGACAGCCCCATCCCACCGGTCGGCTGCGCCTCACCGTCCAGGATGGCCAGGTCGACACGCTCGTTGTCGACGACGAACAGCACATCCTCGATCGTGTTCGCCTCGAGGTAGTCGACCCGCCCCAGATCGGGCGCCGGCCGGTAGCCGACCGCGGTGATGATCGCCTCACGGATCTCCGGACGATGGCTGAAGACCAGGATCCTCAGCGCCGGCTTCGGCACCGACGTCGTCTGCGCGCTCATCTGTCCGTCCTTCGGCGATACTGCGGGGCCTCGTGGTGATGTCGACCTTAGTACCGGCCTATAGATGTGACCGACCCGACCATCGACCGTTGCGGGCGAGCGTGCCGCTGCCCACCGCCCGCCGTCGCCGGCGGGCGGTCCCCGTCTTGCCCGGTCGCCCGGTGCGGGGTTGACGCTTCACAGCCACCAGCCGGGCCGGGCCCGGTCTTACGGTCGGCTCCACGTCCGTTTCGCGTCTCCCAGCCACTCCGGGCGACGTACTGCCGCAGATTCAGCGCGGCGTTGAGATCCCGGTCGATGACCAGGCCGCACTGCTCGCAGGTGAACATTCGGACCCGCAGCGGCAGCTTGGGTTTCGCCACACCACAGGCCGAACACTTCTTGGACGATGGGAACCAGCGGTCAGCCACCACAAGGCGACCGCCGCTCCAACGGGTCTTGTAGCCGAGGTGGCGTCGGATCTCACCGAACCCAGCATCAGCGATATGCCGGGCCAGCCGCCGGTTGCCGAGCATGCCGGCAACGTTGAGGTCTTCCACCACCACAGTGCCGTAGGTGCCGGCAAGGCGGGTGGTGAGCTTATGCAGACCATCACGACGCAGATTGCCGACCCGGGTGTGCAATCGGGTCACCGCTCGCCTGGCCGTGTTCCATCGGGCCGAGGGCCGCCGGTCGGGGCCGGTGCGGCGGGCCAAGATGCGCGAGGCCGACCGCAACCGGCGCAACGCCTTGTTCAGGTGGCGCGGGTTAGGTTCGGTCGTGCCATTGGACAGGACCGCCAGGTTGGCGATGCCCATGTCCACCCCGACCACCGCGTCCGGCCGGGCCGGGTATCCGACAGTGCGCGCGACCTCGACGGTGAAGGAGCACAACCAGCGCCCGCCTTCCCGGCGCACTGTCGCCGACAGAATCCTGGCAGTGCCGGCTTCCAGCCGGCGGGAGAGCTTCCGGGTGGACTCGTGGGCCTTGAGCAAACCCAGCCGGGGCAGTGTGATGTGTTTGCGGTCACCCTCGACCCGGATCGTCCCGGTTGTGAACCGCACTGCCGGGACGGTGCGGCGGCGGACTTTGAATCGCGGGAAGCCGACCCTGCGGCCTTTCCTTGCGCCTGACTTCGATTCCGAAAAGTTCTTCAGAGCCCGAGCAACACCGTCCAGACCAGTGTTGTAGGACTCCTTCGAGCACTCGCCCCACCATGGCGCGACATCGCCCTTGGCGGCGTTCCACGCCCGCCGGAGCGCCGGCAGATTCCAGCCCAACGCTGGGGTCAAGCTGTCGTCGTCAAGGCCGTAGCTGCGTTCGGCGGCCCGCTGCCGGAGGTTCGCCAGCACCGCCGCGAGCGCCCAGTTGTAAGCGAACCTGGCCGCTCCGGCATGTCGTTCCAGGCCTCGCGCCTGAGCCGGGGTCGGGTCAAGGGCAAACCGATACGCCTGCATCACCACGTCGGCGACTCCCACGACGATCACGGTAGCCGTGGGGCCAGACGGTTTCGTGCACCGGATCAGTTGGCGACCCCATGCGGCAGGCGCCGTGACCACAGGCAATAATGCGTCGCGTGACAACGGCAGCTCCCACCGTCAGCCAGCGGATCCACACGCTGAACCGGCCCAACATGGTCAGTGTCGGCACGATCATCTGGCTGTCCAGCGAACTGATGTTCTTCGCCGGCCTGTTCGCCATGTTCTTCACGGTGAAGGCGCAGAACACCACGGGCACCTGGCCGCCGCCGCCGGTCGAGCTGGACTACAAGATCTCCATCCCGGCCACGATCATCCTGGTCGCCTCGTCGATCACCTGCCAGATGGGCGTGTTCGCGGCTGAGAAGGGCGACGTGTTCGGCCTGCGTCGCTGGTACACGCTCACCTTCGTGATGGGTGCGATCTTCCTGGCCGGTCAGGCGTACGAGTACTACGGCCTCGTGAACGACCACCACACGACGATCTCGTCGTCCGCCTGGGGATCGGTGTTCTTCATCGCCACCGGGTTCCACGGCCTGCACGTGTTGGGTGGCCTTGTCGCCTTCGTGTTCCTGATGGGGCGGACACGGCTGAGCAAGTTCACGCCCGCCCAGGCCACCGCGGCCATCGTCGTGTCCTACTACTGGCACTTTGTCGACTTCGTCTGGATCGGCCTGTTCATCTGCGTCGAACTGCTGCACTGACCGGCCCGAACTCATAAGCAAGGGTTGCCGAACACATGACCACCACCAACAGCCCAAGGCGCGCTCGGTCACGCACAAAGGTGCGCCGCCGGCTGTCCGGCCTGCTGGCCCTCGGCGTCGCGCTGGTCGGCGCGGGCGCGCTCTACAGCGCGCTCGTCCCGACCCCGCAGACCGCGCACGCGTCCGGCAGCGACGCGGCGCAGCAGAGCCTGGGCAAGCAGTTGTACGAGAACACCTGCATCACCTGCCACGGCGCGAACCTGCAGGGCGAGAAGGACCGCGGCCCGACGCTGATCGGTGTCGGCTCGGCCGCGGTGTACTTCCAGGTGTCCACCGGCCGGATGCCGCTCGACGGGCAGAGCGCGCAGGCCGTGCAGCGGCAGTCCAGGTTCACCACGCAGCAGATCGACGCCATCGGCGCCTA
Source organism: Pseudonocardiaceae bacterium (assembly GCA_036270375.1). Taxonomy (GTDB): domain Bacteria; phylum Actinomycetota; class Actinomycetes; order Mycobacteriales; family Pseudonocardiaceae; genus DATEPR01. The sequence goes on from DATBCR010000604.1 coordinate 6,369, forward strand.
CATCGAGGCGCACGGCGGCGGACCGCTCGCGCCGACGAAGTCCGATGCCGAGCTGTCGCAGGGCAATCCGGCCCAGGGCGGCGAGCTGTTCCGGCTCAACTGCGCCTCCTGCCACAACTTCACCGGCCAGGGTGGCGCGCTGTCCTCCGGCAAGGCCGCGCCGTCGCTGCAGAGCGCGACGCCGAGCACGATGTACACGGCGATGCTGTCCGGCCCGGGGAACATGCCGAAGTTCTCCGACCGGCAGCTGACCCCGCAGGAGAAGCAGAACATCATCTCCTACGTCACGTCCGTCCAGAACGGCAACAACGACCCCGGCGGCGACGGCCTCGGCGGTCTCGGGCCGATCTCGGAGGGCTTCATCGCGTGGGTGGTGGGCATCGCCGCACTCGTCGGCGTGACCTTGTGGATCGGAGCCAAAGCATGACGACGGGGCACGACGGCGTCGAACTGCCCAACGATGACCAGCTCGCCGAGCTGAGCCGGGACGAGCTGGTGCGTCTCGGGACCAAGATGGACGGTGTCGAGCTCGTCGAGTACGACGACCCGTGGCCGGTCAAGGGCACAAGGGCGGAGAAGCGGGCCGAGCGCGTCGTCGCGTTCTGGTTCGTGCTCGGCGCGCTGGCCGCGGTCGCGTTCATCGTGGTGTTCATCGCGTGGCCGTGGCAGTACCAGAAGCCGGGCCATCAGTTCTGGTACGGCCTCTACACCCCGCTGCTCGGCGTGACCCTCGGGCTCACCGTGCTCGGTCTCGGTTTCGGCGCGTTGGCGTACGTGAAGAAGTTCGTGCCGCACGAGGTCGCGGTGCAGGAGCGGCACGACGGCCAGTCGCCCGAGCTGGACCGGCAGACGCTGCTTGCCGAGCTGGCCGACGCCGGCAACCGCACCACCATCGCCCGCCGCTCGCTGATCAAGCGGTCCGCGATCGCGGCCGGCTCGCTGATGGGCCTCGGCCTGGTGGTGTTCCCGCTCGGCGGGTTGATCAAGAACCCGTGGGGCAAGTCACAGGCGCCGCAGGACACTCTCGCGCACACCGGCTGGTACCAGGACCCTGCGAACCCGGAGCGGGTGTTCGTGCGTAAGGACACCGGCGACCCGCACGAGGTCGCGCTCGTCAGTCCGGCCGACATGGACGCGGGCTCGCTGCAGACGGTGTTCCCGTTCCGCGAGTCCGAGCGGGGCAACCCGGAGGCGCTGCAGGCCGCGCTGAACCGGATCGACAACCCGGTGATGCTGCTGCGGTTCCGGCCGCAGGACGCCGCGCGCGTCATCAAGCGGGTCGGCCAGGAGGACTACAACTACGGCGACTACTACGCGTACACGAAGATCTGCAGCCACCTCGGGTGTCCGACCTCACTGTACGAACAGCAGACGAACCGTATCCTGTGTCCGTGTCACCAGTCGCAGTTCAACGCGCTGGAGTACTGCAAGCCGATCTTCGGACCGGCCGCGAGGGCACTGGCCCAACTGCCGATCGCGGTCGACGAGAAGACCGGGTACTTCTACGCGGTGCATGACTTCAGGGAGCCGATCGGCCCTGGTTACTGGGAGCGTGGGGCGTGAGTGAGCTTGCGAGCGAACAGTCTCGAAGCATGCGACCGACGAACGCCAGCGAGGAGGGGGCATGAGTCGTTCGATTGTCACACCGACGAGGCCGACCAACCCGGCGATGAAGGCCGCCGGGAAGATGGCGCAGGACATCGACGAGCGCTATCACCCGGCCGGCGGGCTGCGCAAGCAGCTCAACAAGGTGTTCCCGACGCACTGGTCGTTCCTGCTCGGCGAGATCGCGCTCTACAGCTTCATCGTGCTGCTGCTCTCCGGTACCTACCTCGCGTTGTTCTTCGACCCGTCGATGACCGAGGTGCAGTACAACGGCACGTTCGACAATCTGCGTGGCGTGTTCATGTCGCGGGCGTACGAGTCGTCGCTGAACATCAGCTTCGACGTGCGCGGCGGGCTATTCGTGCGGCAGTTGCACCACTGGGCGGCACTGCTGTTCGTGGCCGCGATGGCCGTGCACATGCTGCGGATCTTCTTCTCCGGCGCGTTCCGCAAGCCACGTGAGACGAACTGGGTCATCGGCGTGCTGCTGTTGATACTCGGCGGTTTCGAGGGCTTCACCGGCTATTCGCTGCCGGACGACCTGCTCTCCGGTACGGGGATCCGGGCCGCGATGTCCGGCGGCATCCTGGCAACACCGGTCATCGGCACCTGGCTGCACTGGCTGATCTTCGGCGGTGAGTTCCCGGGCACGGTGATCATTCCACGCTTCTACGCGGTGCACATCCTGCTGATACCCGGGATCATCCTCGCGTTGATCGCGGTGCACCTCGGCCTTGTCTGGTACCAGAAGCACACCCAGTTCCCCGGCGTGCGGCGCAAGGAGACCAACGTCGTCGGCGTGCGCATCATGCCGGTGTTCGCGATCAAGGGCGGCGGGTTCTTCGCGATCGTGGTCGGTGTGCTGGCGCTGATCGCCGGGCTGTTCCAGATCAACCCGATCTGGAACTTCGGCCCGTACAGCCCGGCGCAGGTGTCCGCGGGTTCCCAGCCCGACTGGTACATGGCGTGGACCGACGGCCTGCTGCGGCTGTGGCCGGACTGGGAGATCAACTTCGGGCACCGGTACCTGATCCCGGCCGCGTTCTTCCCACTGATGGCGCTGGGCGCGATCCTCACGGTGCTGCTGCTGTACCCGTTCATCGAGCGGCGGCTGACCAAGGACTTCGCGCACCACAACCTGTTGCAGCGGCCGAGGGACGTGCCGGTGCGCACCAGCCTCGGCGCGATGGGCATCGCGTTCTTCGTGGTGGCGACGATCTCCTGTGGCAACGACATCATCGCGGACAAGTTCGACATCTCGCTCAACGCGATGACCTGGGGCGGCCGGATCGGGCTGCTCGTCCTGCCGCCGCTGGCGTACTTCATGGCGTACCGCATCTGCATCGGCCTGCAGCGGGCCGACCGCGAGGTGCTCGAGCACGGTGTGGAGACCGGCATCATCAAACGCCTGCCACACGGTGAGTTCATCGAGGTGCACCAGCCGCTGGCCGGCATCGACGAGCACGGGCACCCGATTCCGCTTGAGTACCAGGGCGCTCCGCTGCCGAAGAAGATGAACAAGCTCGGTTCAGCCGGCCACCCGGTACCAGGATCGTTCCTCCGTCCGGACCCGCGCGGCGAAACGCTCGCGCTGGAGCGGGCACGGGCAGAACAACACGCCGAAACCGAGGCCGAGACGGCCGACAGCAGCGGGAAACCACAGCTGCCGGTGGACTGACCCACGCTGTTCCGACCTGGTGCCACATCATGCCTCTGAGGGCACGCCCTCGGCCGTTTCGGTGTGATTTGGTACCGGGGTCGGCTCGTGCGACCGTGGGTGAATGACGGACTTGCCAGACGTGCCACCGGGTATCGAGATCGCTCGGTTCGCCGCGTTCACGACCGACCCGGCCGGCGGCAACCCGGCCGGCGTCGTGCTGGCCGCCGCCGGACTGTCGGACGCGGCGATGCGGCGGATCGCCGCCGATGTCGGCTACTCCGAGACCGCGTTCGTGACCGAGGGTGACGACATCGCGCGACGCTACCGCCTGCGCTATTTCAGTCCGCTCGCCGAAGTCCCATTCTGTGGACACGCCACCGTGGCCACCGCGGTGGCCACGGCCATACGTATCGGTCCCGGGCCGCTGGTGTTCGACACGGCGGCCGGCGAGATCCCGGTGGCTACGGATATCGGCGGCGGCGTACCGACCGCCACGCTGACCAGTGTGGCCACCAGCAGTCGGCCGGTCGGCCCAACCGAATTGGCCGCCGCGCTCGCGGCGTTGCGCCTCTCGCCGACAGATCTGCATGCGGAATTCCCACCGATGGTCGCATTCGGTGGCGTGTGGCACCTGATACTGGCGGTCGGCTCGCGGGCCCGGCTGGCCGAACTGGACTACCGGTTCACCGAGTTGGCCGACGTGATGAACCGTTCCGGTTGGACCACCGTGCATCTGTTCTGGCCGGAGAACGCGGAACGGTTCCATGCACGGGATCCGTTTCCGGTCGGCGGCGTGGTGGAGGATCCGGCCACCGGGGCCGCGGCCGCCGCTTTCGGCGGCTACCTGCGGGATCTGGGCCGAATTGACCGGCCGATCCGGTTGACCGTACAACAAGGTGCCGACATGGGCCGGCCAAGTGAACTGCTCATCGATGTCGATCCGGCCGATCCCCGGGTTCGGGTAACCGGTCATGCGGTGCCAATCAACTGACCTCTCGATGGCCTCGGCCACCTGCGTTGTCTGGATTCCGTCCGGTTATCACGCGATCTTGTGAGCCCGCTGCGGACCTGCTTCACCAATATGGCGTAGTGATGCCGACCGGTCCTCCAGGGACCTGGCGTACAGCCCGTTGGTGCAGCGCGGACAACGCGTTCGTACCCTTTGGTGCTCACCCGACAAGGGGATGTCAATCCGCCGTTATGGCCTGGGCCGATCACTGATCGTAGTTTTAGTGCAAACCGGTGAGACGAAATAGTCGTCACCTTGGTGCTATACCCGGTATCCGTGTATTCTCGCGCGAAACCATCGGTATGTTCGGAAGAAAGGAAGACGTGCGTGGTGCAGAAGGTGACAGTCCAGCTCGTTGACGACCTCGACGGCTCGATCGCCCAGGAGACCGTCGAATTCGGCCTGGACGGCGTCGCGTACCAGATCGACCTCTCGTCGGTCAACGCGGAGAAGATTCGTGGCATGCTGTCGGACTTTGTCGCGAACGCCCGTCGATCCGGTCTGCGCAAACGTTCCGGGGTCGCCCCGCAGAAGGCTCGTTCCGCCGCGGTGGACCGGGAACAGAATCAGGCGATCCGGGAGTGGGCGCGCAAACGGGGTCTGCGGGTATCCGAGCGCGGGCGTATCTCGGCGGAAGTGCTGGAGGCATATCACCAAGCCAACTGAATCGGCATCGACCGGGAGTGGATCATTGCCTACACCGTGAATTCCCACTACCCGGGACGGCCGTCGGCTCGGGGTCGCCGGCGGACACCATGGCGGTACCAAGGGGCGGTGTCAGGTGGGTCGCCGACCGGTGCACGGCGGTCGGCTAGCC
>DATBCR010000605.1:0-6600 GCA_036270375.1 Pseudonocardiaceae bacterium
CGTGATCGACGCGGTGTTGCCGGCCAAGGCATACACGCTGGCCACGATCGGCGACGACGCGCTCGTGCCGCCGACCTGCACCCAACCGTCGGCGCCCTGCACGAGGCCCAGTTCGATCAGCAGGTCGCAGAACGCGTTGCTACCACACGTGTTGAACGTGTCGTAGACCGCGACACCGGTGTTCGGGTCGGCCACCGCGGACACGTCCGCGACGGTCCGCTTTGCGCATCCGCTGTCGTGCTGCCACGCCGGTTTGGCCTCCACGGTGGAACAGCCGGAGCCGGCACCCGACCAGGCCGTCTCGGTCCAGCCGCGCGCGTTGCCGGCCTTGGCAAGCGACGTGCCCCCGACCGCCGTCACGAACGGCGAGGACGCCGGCCACAGCACGCCGAACCCGGAGTCACCCGAACTGGCCGTGACGGCGACGCCAGGGTGGTTGAAGTGCGGGTCGTCCGCGGTCTGGGTGCTGCTCTCACTACCGCCGAAACTGTTGGACACCGACGCGACACCGGCGGTGTGCGCCGCGGTGTCCTCCGCGGTGTCGAGCGACGCGTTGTCCGTGCCGGCCGCCTCGACCAGCAGGATGCGGCAGTCCGGGCAGATGGAGGAGACCATGTCGACGTCGAGGCTCTCCTCCTCGGCCCAGCCGGCGTCCGCGGCGGGCAGCGGGCTTGCCTGACCGGCGCCGTTGACCTTGTGGAAGCAGAGGTTCGCGGTGGTGCAGGCCGGCAGGCCGTACTGCTTGCGGTAGACGCCCAGATCGGCCTCGGCGTTCGGGTTGTCGAAGGCGTCCACGATCGCCACCGTGCGGCCGCCGGACTTCAGGCCGGCCACCTTGTACGCCGATGTCAGGTCGGCCGGGCCGAATCCGGTGGGGCCGGCCATCAGTTGCGGCCCCCGGTGTCCGTTGGCGAGCAGTCGGGCGCGCATCTTGCCGAGACAGTGCACGAGGTTCGGGCCGCTGGGCGTCGCGCACCCGAAGTCCATCGAGAGACCCGCCAACGGGGCGGACGGCACCGCGAGCGGCGCCGCCTGTGCGGGAGCGGCCGCGAGTGACACCACGGTCACCGCGGACGCGGCCAGCGCGATCACCATCCCGGCCAGGCGACGGCCGGGTCGTCGAGTCATCAGCGTGTGTGTCATGGCACTGATGCTCGGTGCCGGGATAGCGCTGGACAACCTCCACAGAGGACGGCTTGTTAACAGATGACAATTGGCTACCCATGCGTAACATGTGCGCTGAACAGCGCGATTGATAATGGTAATGTCGCACGGGAACGGTACAGGTAAGAGGGATTACCGATCTGCTCAGCCCGGTTCGCCGAGCAGCCGGTAGATCCACTGGCCTTCCTCGGTGCGGTCGAGTCGGTAGCGCGTCTCGATCTTCGGGCCACCGTGCAGGAACACGTGCGTGACGATGTTGCCGACCACCGACTTGGTCGGCGGCAGCGGCTCACGTCGGCCGTCCAGCGGACCGCCGACGTACTCGGCCGTATGCCGCATCCACGCCTCCACGCGATGATTCCCGGCCACCGCGCACCCACGGCACGGCCGGTACACCCCAACACCCGTGACCAGGGTAGGCGAATCGGCCACCGGATCACCCCAACGGATACCGTCCGACTGGGTGGTCCGGCCGCAAAACGCCCCGAAGTCGACCATGATCCGTCACTCGTTTGGAGTAAACTGGCTGGATACGGGTCCCGTATCGCTCCGGTCGGATATGCGGGCAGTAGGTTGATCCCTACACTCGGCACATCCAGTCAACCGTTGCGAGTGAATGAACATGAGTCAGCCCCCACCCGCAGCTCGCCGTTACCAGCGAGCGATCCCCGCCTTATCCGGCGTGCCGGCGCAGGGTAGACGCTTCACAGCCACCCGCCGGGCCAGGCCCGGTCTGACGGTCGGCTCCACGTCCGTTTCGCGTCTCCCAGCCACTCCGGGCGACGTACTGCTTCAGGTTCAACGCGGCGTTGAGATCCCGGTCGATGACCAGGCCACAGGCATCGCAAGTAAAAGTTCGGACCCGCAGCGGCAGCTTGGGTTTCACCACACCGCAGGCCGAACACATCTTCGAGGAGGGAAACCAGCGGTCGGCCACCACGAGCCGGCCGCCATTCCAGACAGTCTTGTAGCTGAGGTGGCGTCGGATCTCACCGAGCCTGGCGTCGGCGATGTGCCGGGCCAGCCGTCGATTGCGCATCATGCCACTGATGTAGAGGTCCTCCACCACCACGGTTCTGTACCCGCCGGCGAGGCGCGTGGTGAGCTTGTGCACCGCGTCGCTGCGCAGGTTCGCCACCCGGGTATGCAGTCGGCCCACATGGGCTCGAGCGGCCTGCCACCGCTTGGAGGGCCGCTGCCCGGTACGCCGATCCGGGGACTGGCGTCGGGACAAGGTCCGCGACGCGGACCGCAGGGCTGCCAGAGCTGCGTCCAGGTGCCGTGGGTTAGGCACCACCCCACCGTCGGAGAGCACCGCCAGCGCGCGGATACCTATATCAACCCCGACCACCGCGTCCGGCAGCGCCGACTGGTGCTGCGCACGTTGAACTTCCACGGTGAACGCGCACAGCCAGCGACCAACTTTGCGGCGCACGGTGGCCGACAGTATCCGGGCCGTGCCCGCCTCAAGGCGGCGGGAGAGTTTCCTGGTCGACTCATGAGTTTTGATCCGTCCCAGGCGGGGCAGCGTGACGTGGTGTCGGTCGGGCTCCGCTCGGATGGCGCCCGTCGTGAACCGTATTGCGGGGGTCGTGCGGCGGCGGGCCTTGAACCGGGGGAAGCCGACTGGGCGGCCGGCGCGGGCGCCTGCCTTGGACTGGGAGAAGTTCTGCAACGCACGGGCTACACCGTCCAATCCGGTGTTGTAGGACTCTTTCGAACACTCGCGCCACCAGGGCGCGACCGCGCGCTTGCTGGCGTTCCACGCCCGCCGCAATGCGGGCAGGTTCCAGCCCAACGCCGGTGTCAGATCCTCACTTGCCACGCCATAGGACCGTTCCGCGTCACGTTGGGCAAGATTTGTCATCACCGCCATCAGCGCCCAGTTGAACGCGAACCTGGCCGCCCCCGCGTGCCGGTCCAGGGCGCGGGCCTGGGTCGGCGTGGGGTCCAACGCGAAACGATACGACTGGTGGATCAACACCACACCATCATCGAACACCAGTTCGAACACAGTCAACGACACGACCGGGTGATGATGGACCGTGATCGACCGCCTGGTTTCCCCGCGGCCGTGACACCACGCGCACGTAGGCTGTCAGCGGTACACCGTTGCTGACTGCACTCGTTATGTCAGCACGCCCACTCGCTCACGTTCATCACCGCTTGCTATCGCTTACTCGCCGAACAACAGTCGACAACCCGGAGGCGACCGTGGTGCCGGACTGCCTGTGCGTGACCCCGAACGGCAGTCGATTCACGCGGACGAACCGCCATGGCAGGCGGTGGTGCGCCGTTTCGACGACGACGGTTCCACCCGTCGTCGGCCGGCTCCTGCCCTGGCGAGCGTGCGAGTACTCGTGACCGACGTGCCAACGCGGCAACCGACGACGGCCGTCGGCAAATTGCCGGAGAAGAAAGTGCCGGACGGGAAAGTGTCCGACGGCATGGCCGCGCTCGCCGGCCGCTGGGCCGCCGCCGCCCTGTCGACGAGTCACGTCGCGCTGCCAAGGGTGGACATCGAGGCGTTCCTGCTGGAAGTGGCGTGCGGGCTGGCCACGGTGTTGCGCGGCGAGCCGTTCGACCCGTGCCAGGCGGCCGAGGCAGGTGCCGCGCTGGTCAGTACGAACCTGACCGGCAACCAGGCCCTCAACGAGACCGTCAAGCTGCTCGGCCGCGACCTGCTCGCCGCCGCCGACCTGCCGTTCGACGAGCACTGGCACGGCAGGCTCATCGACGTCATAGGCGCGCTGTCCAGCGGCTACGTGGACGCGTTGCGGGAGCGGCTGTTCGACCAGCAGGAGATGATCAAGAAGGCGGTGTTCCGCGCTCGGGACATCGCCGAACGGGCGAGACGCGCGACCGAGGCGCGCTGGCGGGCGGTGTTCCTGTCCACGGCAGCGGGCATCGCCATCACCGACCTTGACGGCACCGTGCAGTCGGTCAACCCGGCGCTGTGCGAGATCCTCGGCGCCACCGAGGACCAACTGCTGGACCGCCCGCTCGCCACCCAGCTCAGCCCGGCGTACGCGGCGAAGGTGCTGGCCGCGTTCGGGCACGTGGCGAACGGCCAGCACGACAAGTTCGTCGGCGACGCGAGTTTCCTCGGCCAGGACGGCGAACTGGTGTGGACCCGGCTGTCGCTGTCGCTGGTGCGGGACGCCGCGCAGGAGCCGGAGTACGCGGTGGCCGTGGTGGAGAACATCTCCGATCTGCACCTGCTGCGCGAACGCCAACTGCGGATGTCGCTGGAGGACCAGCTCACCGGCCTGCCCAACCGAGCGCGGTTCATGGCCCAGCTGGACACCGCGCTGCAGCACGCGACGGCGGACGAGAACATCGCCCTCGTCTACGTCGACCTGGACGGCTTCAAGATCATCAACGATGGCGTCGACCACTCCACCGGTGACAAGGTGCTCAAGCGGGTCGCCACCACGCTGCGCGCCGCGTTCGCCGAGCCGACCGCCATGGTGGCCAGGATGGGCGGTGACGGCTTCGCGATCCTGCTCACCGACAGCAAGGGCAGCTACCCGATCAGCCAGCGGATCGCGGCCGCGCTGGCGGAACTGGCCGAGCCGGAGTACGAGGAGGACGGCACCGGCATCGCGGTCAGCGCCAGCGTCGGCATCGTGGAACGGCCGGCCACCAGCATGACGTCGACGGAACTGGTGCGGGCGGCGGAGATCACGGTGCACCGGGCCAAGCAGAACGGCAAGGCCCAGTGGGAACTGTTCGACGACCGGCTGGACGCGGAGTACCGGTCGCAGTACCAGCTCGGCGCAGCGATCCCAGGGGCGTTGGAAAGCGGCCAGTTCCAGCTCTCCTACCAGCCGGTGAAACGCATCACCGACGGCCGGACGGTCGCGCTGCGCGCGCTGCTGCACTGGCACCATCCGCGGCGTGGCCTGCTGCGGCCGGCGGAATTTCTTGACATGGCTGAGGAAACCGGCTTCATCGTCCCCATGGGACGGTGGATGCTGGACCAGGTCTGCCAGCAGCTCGCGGACTGGGAACGCGCGTTCGGCCGCGCGGCTTTACCGATGTGCATCCACCTGACGGCCCGGCTGGCGCGGGAACAGGACTTGGTCCAGATGATCAGGGACGTACTCGACCAGACCGGCGCGCCGGCCGCGAAACTCCGGCTCAGCGTGCCGGCCAGCGTCGTGGTCGACGACCACGGTGAGCCGCTGGAGAACCTGGACACGTTGCGGGACATCAAGGTCAGCGCGATCATGCACGGCTTCGGCACCGGCAACGCCGGCCTTGTCGACCTGCGCACACTGCCGGTGGACGGCGTGACGATCGCGCCGAGCGTCGTCAAGGCGTTCGGCGGCATGAACGAGCAGGACTCGCCGTTCGAGCACGGCCTGCGCCAGATCGTGGAACTGGCCAACCAGCTCGACGTCCGGGTGTACGCGGACGGCGTCGACACAGCGGCGGTCGCCGAACGGCTCAGCGCGGTCGGCGTCCTGTACGGCGCCGGCACAGCCCTCGGCGAACCGCTGACGGTGAGCGAAGTCGAGCGCCTGCTAAGTAGTGGTTGAGCCCAGGGAACCGTAGCCGGCGAGCCGCTGCGGCGTCTTCCCATAGCTCGCCCGCGAGCGGAGGGAAGACGCCGCATAAAAGCGGCTCGCCCCGCGAGCGAAGCGAGCCAATGTCACCGTTCCGCACTGCGGGACGGCGTCATCGCGCGCATTAGTCTCATGACATGACGCAGGCCAGCCACTTGCCGGAACAGGTCCAGCGCGCCGCGCCAAGCGACGCCCAGCAGCTCACCGACGTGGTGACCAGGCTGCGCCGCGCGCTGCGGACCAGCATCCGCACCGACTACCCGTGGGAGTCGCTGCCGATGGCGCAGGTGGAACTGCTGATGGCACTCGCCGACCACGCACCGGCCAAGATCGGCCGGCTGGCGGAACTGCAGCGGCTGGCCCCGAACACGGTCAGCGGCCTGGTGCAGCAGCTCGTCGAGGCGGGTCTGGCGTCCCGCGAGACCGACCCGAGCGACCGCAGGGTGGCCAGGGTGACCCTGACCGAGGCCGGCCGCCGCCAGCTCGCGGAATGGCAGGCAGCGCACGAGCGCCGGATCGGCAGCGCACTGGACCGCCTTGCCGCCGCCGACCGCGCCGCGGTGATGGCCGCGCTGCCCGGACTCGACCACCTGGTTGAACAATTGAGCAAACCGAACGGCACCTCGGTGACGAAGTAGACGCAAGTGGTCGACGTCAGACGCGGTCATGCAGTGCCGCCAGCGCGCGGTCGGCGTGCACGCTCATTCGGACCTCGCTCTTGATCACGTCCAGGATGCGGCGGTCGGTGTCGATGATGAACGTCTGCCGGCGGGTCAGCATCGGACCGAACCGGCGCCGCACGCCGAACTGGGTCGCCACCGCGCCGTCCGGGTCGGACAGCAGCGGGAAGTCGAACGAGTGCGCG
>DATBCR010000606.1:0-5768 GCA_036270375.1 Pseudonocardiaceae bacterium
CCACCAAAGCGTCCTGCACTGCGTCCTCGGCCGCCGCGAAGTCGGCTCCGCGGCGGACGAGGATCGCGAGCACGTTCGGTGTGAGGCCGCGCAGGATGGCCTCGTTCACTGCGGAAGTCACTCCGTGATGGTGGGCGACGATGTCATGAACGGGCGTAGTTCCAGCCACTCATGGATCGGCTTCCCGCCCGCCCCGGGCGCTGCGGACAACTCGCCGGCCAGTTCGACGGCGCGTTCGTAGCTGTCGACGTCGATCACCATCCAGCCGGCGATGAGGTCCTTGGTCTCGGCGAACGGGCCGTCCGTGACCGGCGGGCGCCCCTCACCGTCGTATCGCACGAACGTGCCCTCCTGGCCCAGCGCCTGCCCTTCGACGAACTCGCCGGTCTGCTCAAGGCGGGCCGCCCAGTCACCCATGTACTGCATGTGCGCCGAGATCTCCTGCGGCGTCCACTTGTCCATCGGCACGTCGTTGACCGCGCTCGGAGCGCCGCGGTAGTGCTTGAGCAGCAGGTACTTGGCCATGGTGTCTCCTCGGTGCTGGTGCGACCCATTGTGGTCACATTCACCGCGGGGACGGAGCCAGACACCGGTTCTCGACATCGCCGTCCGAAATTGGTGTCGGGTGGTCAGTTGGTGGGGCTTTCGTGGTCCAGTAGCCACTGTTTGACCGGGAGGCCCCAGCGGAAGCCGCCAAGGGTGCCGTCGGTGCGCAGGACTCGGTGGCAGGGGACGAACAGGGCTGCCGCGTTGTAGGCGCATGCTCCGGCGGCCGCTCGTACGGCGGCCGGGCGGCCGGCCAGGGCGGCGTATTCGGTGTAGGTGATGGGTTTGCCCGGCGGCACCGTCCTGAGTACGCGCCATGCGTGTTCGCGGAATTCGCCGGAGCGTTGGTGTACCTCGATCTCGTCTATCGCGGTCAGGTCGCCTTGGTGGTACGCCAGGACGGCCTTGGTCACCTCGCCCATTTCGGGACGGGTGGGGAGGTCGGTCGGCCACAGGGCGGCGGCCACCGGTGGTTGTAGCTCGGCGACGTTTCCTGTCCATCCGGCGGCCAGTACGGCGCCGTCTGCGTCCACCACCGTGGTGAATGGGCCGGCTGGGGTGTCGACCGTGCTTGCTGCCGGGTGTCCCGTTGTCACGCTGTCCTCCTTGTCGGCGCGGTTGCTGCCGCGCGCCACATGTGCATACCTGCATACGACCGCCACGGGCGCCATGGCCGTGATCGTGCCGTCAAGCCGTCTTCGTCGGTGGGCAGGCCCAGTACCTCGGCACCGCGCCGCAGCGCTACGTCCGATGTCAACAGCACGTCGGGGGAGCCGAGTACCCGGACCAGTACATAACCCGCGGTCCACGGGCCGATTCCGGGCTGGGCCTCCAAGTCGGCGCGCAACTCGTCCGTGTCCCGGCCGACGTGTACCGCCAGGTCACCCTCGGCCAGGGCGGCGCTCACTCGGCGCACAGTATCGATCCGGCGGCGTGGACCTGTCATGATCTCGGCGCCGTGCTCGGCTATCGCGGCCGCCGTGGGGAACAGCCTTGTCAACTCGCCGTCCGGAGTGGTCAGCGGCTCGCCAAGGGCCTCGGTCAGACGGGCGAGGGCCGTTCGGGCCGCGGCTACCGTCACCTGTTGGCCGAGCAGGGCCCTGAGCACGATCTCGTCGCCGTCCACCGCGCCCGGCACGCGAATTCCCGGCACCTTGGCCACCGACGCGGCAAGGGCCGGGTCCGTGCCGAGCAGGTCGTCGACCGCCTTCGGGTCGGCGTCCAGGTCGAACAGCCTGCGCAGCCGGGCCACCGCGCTGCCGAGGTCACGCAGGTCGTCAAGGCGCAGCGTGCACGACACGTGACCGTCGCGCGGTGTGAGATCCGCCGTGCCGGTGCCGTGTGGCAGCCGGAGTGACCGGGCGTAGTGCTCGTCGCCGGCCACCTCCACGCCGGGCAGTGACCTGGCCGCCAGGAAACCCAGCAGGCCGGCCGCGTCCAGCGGGGGACGATACGCGAGGCGCACGGTGATCCGGCCCGGCGCCTGTCGGGGCATCCGCCGGGCGGCCCAGCCGCGCAACTCCGACGGGGTCGCCGCGAAGACCGCGCGGATCGTGTCGTTGAACTGTCTGACGCTCGCGAACCCGGCCGCGAATGTGATGTCCCCGAACGGAAGCGTGGTCGTCTCGATCAGCAGCCGTGCGTCCTGCGCACGGTGTGCCCGCGCCAGCGCGAGCGGCCCGGCGCCGAGTTCCGCCGTGAGCACGCGCGTGAGATGCCGTTCCGAATAGCTCAACCGCGCCGCCAACCCCGGCACACCGTCGCGTTCGACGACGCCGTCCGCGATCAGGCGCATCGCGCGGCCGGCCAGGTCGGCGCGCAGGTTCCACTCCGGCGAGCCGGGCACGGCGTCCGGCAGGCAGCGCCGGCACGCCCGGTATCCGCTGCCCTGGGCCGCGGCCGCGGTCGGGAAGAACTCCACGTTGCCCGGCTTGGGCGTGGTGGCCGGGCAGGACGGCCGGCAGTAGATGCCCGTCGTGCGCACCGCAACGATGAACCAGCCGTCGAATCGGCTGTCGCGGGCGGCCACCGCGCGATAGGACTGCTCAGGGTCCAGGCGCCGCGGCCGGATCGTGACAGTCCCAGTTGGTGTCGCCGCCGGACGCGGCAGGTGCTGGGCCATGTCGTTGATGTTGCCAGCGAAACCGCCACTCGGCTGGCGGGAATCGGACACCGCGGCCGGCCGCCCGCCCGCGCCGGGGGCGGGGGCAGCGCGGCAACTAGACTTGACGGTCGTGAGCCAGCCGCTGACCACAGCACCGCCGTCGACCATGACCCGCAGGGAGGGCACGTGGGCCTGACCCTCGGCATCGTCGGCATGCCCAATGTCGGCAAGTCGACCTTGTTCAACGCGCTGACCCGCAACGACGTGCTCGCCGCGAACTACCCGTTCGCCACCATCGAACCGAACGTGGGCGTCGTGCCACTGCCGGACGCGCGCCTGAACGTGCTCGCGAAGATGTACGACTCGCAGCGGATCGTGCCCGCCGTGGTGTCGTTCGTCGACATCGCGGGCATCGTCAAGGGCGCTTCAGAAGGCGCTGGCATGGGCAACCAGTTCCTCGCCAACATCCGCGAGGCCAACGCCATCTGCCAGGTGATCCGGGTGTTCGACGACCCGGACGTGGTGCATGTGGACGGTGTCGTCAACCCGGCGAGCGACATCGAGACCATCAACACCGAACTGATCCTCGCCGACCTGCAGACGCTGGACAAAGCGTTGCCACGCCTGGAAAAGGACGCCCGCACCAGCAAGGAGGCCCGCCCGGCGCTGGCCAACGGCCAGGCCGCCCGCGCACTGCTGGACACCGGCCGGACCCTGTTCTCCGCACAGTCCGAAGTGGACCTCACCGCGCTGCGCGAGCTGAGCCTGATGACCGCCAAGCCGTTCCTGTACGTCTTCAACTCCGACGAGGCCGTGCTGACCGACGACGCCCGCCGCAAGGAACTGCGCGAACTGGTCGCCCCGGCCGACGCGGTTTTCCTGGACGCCAAGGTCGAAGCCGAGCTATTGGAACTGGACGAGGCGTCGGCCCGCGAATTGCTGGAGTCGATCGGCCAGCCGGAGCCGGGCCTGTACTCCTTGGCCCGCAGCGGTTTCCACACCCTCGGCCTGCAGACCTACCTCACCGCCGGACCGAAGGAGTCCCGCGCCTGGACCATCTCGGCCGGTTCGACCGCACCACAGGCGGCCGGCGTGATCCACACCGACTTCGAGCGCGGCTTCATCAAGGCCGAGATCGTGTCCTACGACGACCTGGTCGCGGCCGGCTCGATGGCGGCGGCCCGCGCGGCCGGCAAGGTCCGCATGGAGGGCAAGGACTACCTGATGGCCGACGGCGACGTCGTCGAGTTCCGTTTTGGACAACCATCACGCTCCGGCTAGCCGGAGCGCGTCCGCGCCAGAAGCCCGCTGGACCGCATCGATGGCATCACGGCCGCATCCAAGCGTGGCCAACGGGTCTGACACAAGTCGGCCCCGGCAAGCGCTGAACCGGTCAACCGGGGGCTCGACGGGA
This sequence comes from Pseudonocardiaceae bacterium, assembly GCA_036270375.1. GTDB lineage: Bacteria > Actinomycetota > Actinomycetes > Mycobacteriales > Pseudonocardiaceae > DATEPR01. Next base: position 4,065 of record DATBCR010000606.1, read on the forward strand.
TGTGGCCTATCGAGAGTCTTCCAGCCCTGATGACGCGCTGGAACCAGCCCCGAACAAGCAGGTGGACAACTGCTGGCCATGAATTGTCCAGTCACAGTCATTGATCACCACCACGAACATGAACCACCCTGTGGCTGCCAGTGCGTGAAAGACCGACCGGCTCGACTCACTCGGGACGTTGTCCGGATTCACGCGATTCTGTTGCCGGTAGAAAGCAGGGGGAGGCTCGATTACTGTGCGATGCGCCAACTGCGAACAACCGCTCCGAGAGGGTGTCGCGTCTTGTCCGTGGTGTGGTGGTGCGTTGACGCCACCAGTTCCGCCCCGACCGGACACGCCGAACCTGACTCCTGCGCCGACCCAGCCCGCAGTCTCGGCCGGCGCAGGGAAACCCGCCGGTAGCGGGTGGCGTGTTCCGGCACTGGTGATTGGGCTGGTCCTGCTGATTGCCGTCGTCGGACTGGGACTCGCGTTGGCCTCCCGGCACGACAACGTCGCGGCGTCGACAGGCGGTGGCGGCGCGGCTCAGACGGATGGTGTTTCGTCCGCCGCTGGACAGCCGAATGCCGCGACCAACCCCGACACCGGCGGCATTGCTTCCGTGACCACGGCGACCACGGATACCACTCCGCCGCTGGATGCCGCGTCGGCCAAGGCCGCGCTGGACGACGAGCTGGCCCGGGACGAGAATCCCGCCGAACAACTTGTCGATCATTGGGTACCCCAGCTCTCGTCCAAACGAGCTGGGCTGGCGGCGGACGGGATCACGTACGACTATCCCCAGATCTGGGCCAACTTCCTGCAACTGCGTGCGGAATACCCGGACGTCCTGCTGATCTGGTCGGGGAACTACATCAGCTACAAATCGACGGACTTCTACGTCACCGTTGCCCCCGAGCCGTACTCCGACGGCCAGTCCGCCAATCAGTGGTGCGACGCCAACGGGTTCGCGCCCAACGACTGCTACGCAAAGTTCGTGTCCCACAACGGCGGTTCGGACGGCACCACCCTGCTGCGGCAGTGATATGACGGGGAACTACCGGTCCGAGGTGCGTGACTTCCGGGTCAGGCTGGACATTTCTAGGTCAACTTCATGGCAGACAGTGCCTCCTACCGCGGTGTAGGCAAAAATCTTCGGATCACTCCTGTTCTGACCGGACGACAAGTAGGGACTGGAATGCCCGACGTCTTCATCAACTTCCGTACGGGCGACGAGGAGTCCGCCGCGACCTTGATCGAGCGGGATCTGTCCGCACGCTTCGGCTCCGAGAAGATCTTCCGTGACAGCAAGTCGATCAGGGCAGGAGGAGTTTCCGCAACGGCTTCTGTCCGCTGTGCACGGTTGTCGGGCCATGCTGGCGGTGATCGGGCCGCGGTGGTTGGTGGCGCGCGGACCGGATGGCCGCAACGCGTTGGACAACGAGCAGGACTGGATACGTCGGGAGTTGTTGGCCGCGAAGGAGTACGGGGTCCGCGTCATTCCGGTCCTAGTGGGTGAACATACGGTGCGACTGGACAGCGCCGCCCTGCCGCCGGCGTTGTCCTGGCTGGCGGACGTCCAGTATCGGCGTTTCAACAACCGCGACGCCGACGCCGGCCTGGCGACGATCGCCGGTGATCTCGTCGCGTTCGTGCCAGGGTTGACGGACCGGACAACGACTGCCACCGGCGAGTCGGGGCGACCGGACATCAACACCACCGCAC
>DATBCR010000607.1:0-1612 GCA_036270375.1 Pseudonocardiaceae bacterium
CTCGGTGCGCACAGTCGGCGGTTGGCCGGAGGACGGGTCATGACGAACGCGTTGTGGTACCTGGGTCGTGGCACCGGCGTGGTGACGTTGGTGCTGTTCAGCCTGGTCGTGGCGCTGGGCATCGCGACCCGGTCGGCCCGCCCGGTGTTCGGCCTGCCTCGGTTCGCCGTGGCGTGGGTGCATCGCGGTGCGAGCCTGTTGTCGTTGGTGTTCCTGACCATCCACGTCGGCACGATGCTGCTCGACCCGTACGCGCCACTGCGGCTGTTGGACGTCGTGCTGCCGTTCGCGGGCCCGTACCGGTCGTTCTGGCTGGGGTTGGGCACGGTCGCGGCGGAACTGCTGGTCGCGGTGCTCGTGACCAGCCTGCTGCGGCAGCGCGTCGGCCACCGCGTCTGGCGGTTCGTGCACTGGGCGGCCTACCTGTCGTGGCCGGTGGCCGTGGCGCACGCGCTCGGCACCGGCACGGACAACGGCAGTCTCTGGCTGTGGCTGGTCGCCGCCTGCTGCGTCGGGCTCGTCGTGGCCTGTGCCGCCTGGCGGCTGTCCACCGGATTCGCCGTCCGGCCGCGCGAGGTCGTCGCGAGACAACTGGCAGGTGTCCGATGACCACCACGATGACGCACCCCGGACCGTTGCTGTCGCTCGCGGCGTCGAGCCTGTCCGAACACGTACGGCGAACCGGGCAACTGCCTTGGCAGGGACCGGGCGGCCGGCTGATCGGGCTGCTGGAGCGGGCCGGGCTGACCGGCCGGGGCGGCGCGGGCTTCCCCACCTGGCGCAAGCTGGCCGCGGTCGCGGTCGGCGAGCGTTCGGTGGTGATCGGCAACGGCGCAGAGGGCGAACCGGCCAGCGCCAAGGACCGCACCCTGCTGACCAGGGCGCCACACCTGGTGCTGGACGGCCTGCAACTGGCCGCGGAGGCGGTCGGCGCCGACGACTGCTATCTCTACGTGCCAGGCCGAATCGCGGACCGGGTGCGGCAGGCGATGGCCGACCGGGCGGGCCGCGACCGGTTCGCGGTGACCGTCGTCGAGGCGCCGGACACGTTCGTCGCGGGCGAGGAGTCCGCCGTGATCGCCAGGATCGCCGGGCGTCGGGCGCTGCCGACGGACAAGGTCGACCTGGTCGTGCGGTCCGGGCTGCGCGGCAGGCCGACGCTGGTGCAGAACGTGGAGACCCTGGCCCACCTGGCCGTGATCGCCCATCGTGGCCCGGCCGCGTTCCGCCGGTCGGGCACCGAGGCCGAACCGGGCTCGTTCCTGGCCACGATCGGCGGAGCCGTCGCCGCACCCGGTGTCTACGAGGCGCCGTACGGCATTCGCCTCGGTGGGCTGCTGGAACTGGCCGGTGGCTCCGCGACACCGTTGTCGGCGGTGTTGGTCGGCGGTTACCACGGCGCCTGGCTGCCGATCGCGGACGCGGTGTCCGCGCCGATGTCCCGGGCCGGCCTGGCACCGTTCGGCGCGACACCGGGTGCCGGTGTGGTGCACGCGCTGCCCGCGTCGTACTGCGGACTGGTCGAGACGGCCCGGATCACCGGTTACCTGGCCGAGCAGAGCGCGCGGCAGTGCGGGCCGTGCCTGAACGGACTGCCGATGATGGCCGGGAC
>DATBCR010000608.1:0-3820 GCA_036270375.1 Pseudonocardiaceae bacterium
AGTTCCTTCAGCTCGTCCCTCGGCCCGGTCAGCGCGAGCCGGTCGGTGAGGTTGTGCTCGGACGCGCGCCGGGCCGCCTCGGTGATCGTGTGCAGCGGACGCAGCACGCGACCGGCCAGCGACCAGCCCACCACGCCGGCCAACACCGTCAACACGGCCAGGCCGCCGATCGAGTAGGTCAACAGTTGGGACAGCGCCTGGCTGCCCTGCTGTTTGGCGCCCACCGCGGCGCCGGCCGAGAAGGCCGACTTGCATTTCTGCGCGAGGTTCGGATCGGACAGTGGGTCGGTCTTGCAGTGTTGCAGCAGCAGCGGATCCGGTGACTTGGTCGCGATCGTCTCCGACGAACCGGCGAGGCCGTTGGCCAGCAACCCATAGGTGACCGTGATCAGCGCGGCGCCGGTCACCAGGAACAGGCCCGCGCAGGCCAGCCCGATCCGAACCCGAACGGAACGCCGCCGGGTACTCACGCCACCTCCTCGCTGGCGCTCGTCGGCCGCATTCGCGAACACGCTCGTGACATTGGTTCGCTCGCAAGCTCGCTCACGGGACCCGGTATCCGGCGCCGACCACCGTCTCGATCAACGGCGGCGCACCCAGTTTGCGGCGCAGCCGGGCCATCGTGACCGACACGGTGTTGCTGAACGGATCGATGTGCTCGTCCCAGACCTTCTCCAGCAGCCGCTCCGCGCTTACCACCGCGCCGTCCGCGGTGAGCAGTTCCTCCAACACGCCGAGTTCCTTGCGGGTCAACGAGATCGGCCGGCCGGACCGGCTCACCCTGCGGCGCGAGCAGTCCAGCACCACGTCGGCCCTTGTGAGGACCGGCGGCAGGTTGGGGGAGCGGCGGCGGAGCGCCCGCAGCCGGGCCACCAGTTCCGCGAACGCGAACGGTTTCGGCAGGTAGTCGTCCGCGCCGAGGTCGAGGCCGTCCACCCGGTCCTCGACACCGGCGGCCGCGGTGAGCATCAGGATGCGGGTGGCGGCCTTGCCGGCGACCAGGTGCGCGCACACCGCGTCGCCGTGCACCCGGGGCAGGTCGCGGTCCAGCACGATCACGTCGTACTCGACCAGCACCGCCTTCTCCAGCGCGGTGGCGCCCTCGTAGGCGACGTCGACGGCCATGCCGGCGTCCCGCAGGCCGTCGGCGATCCGATCGGCCAGCACCGTGTTGTCCTCGACCACCAGGACCCGCATGGCTCCCATCGTGCCTCGCCGTCGATGACATCGACATAACAGGATCACACCCGCACGGCCGGTTCGGCGACCGCTGACCAGCGACGGCCCGGCTGGGCACCGCGTGCGGCGGGTGCGTCGGCGTAGCGCTGCTGTCATCCCCCGAGGGCTACGACTTGCCCGACGCCGGCGCAGCGCCGGCCATACGGAGGTGGACCGATGAAGGGACGTACGGGCGCCACGCGCATGGCGGGCCTGCTCGGCGGTGGCGTGTTGACCGTCGGCGCGCTGGTCGCCTGCGGTTCGTCGCCGAGCACGGGCGTGCCGAGCCTGGCCGGCGCGACGGCGGCGGTGAGCCACGGCAGTCAGGCACAGGGGTTGCACGCCGCGGCGCAGTGCATCCGCGACCACGGCGTGCCGGCCTATCCGGACCCGGTGGTCGCGCCGGACGGGTCGGTCTACACGGATCAGCGGTCGCTGCAGGACGCGTCCGAGAACAACCGCAACTTCATCGACGCGATCCGCACCGCGTGCCAGTCGCTGTTCGCGGCGGCGAACTTCAATCCGGAGAACGAGCCGAAGGCCACCCCCGCGCTGGTCCGGGCCGGCGTGCAGGCGGCGCAGTGCATGCGGGCACACGGCCTGCCGAACTACCGCGACCCCACGGCGAGTTCGACGTTCACGCCTGGCCACGGTTTCGGCCTGACCGCGGACCAGCTGCCACCCGGTGGCAAGACCAACGGCATCGTGCAGCGGGCGGCGCAGGCGTGTCGCGCGTTGATCGACGCCGAACTGAACGCGTCGTCGCTGTCGAACCTGAGCCATGGGTGAGGCCCGGCGCCGGCCGGCGGCCCGGATCGGCGTCGCGGTGCTCGCCGTCGCCACGGTCGGTGCCGGCACCGCCGTTGTGGTGGCGCAGAACCGGGATTGGCACGTGGATGCCACCACAAGCGGGGTGCCGACGAGCACCGCGACCGTCGTGCGCACCGACCTTGCCACCACGATCCAGGTGAACGGCACCCTCGGTTACGCGGACTCGTCGCTGGTCGCCAATGAGGCGAACGGGATCTACACGGCGCTGCCGGCGATCGGCGCGGTGATCGGCCGTGGCCAGACACTGTACGAAGTGGACGGTCAGCCGATCGTCCTGTGGTACGGGTCGCGGCCGGCGTGGCGGGCGCTCGGTCCTGGTGTGACGGACGGCCCGGACGTGTCGCAGCTCAAGCAGAATCTCGTCGCCTTGGGTTTCCTGCACACCGCGAACGCGCATTACGACACGGCGACCTACCTCGCGGTGCGCCGCTGGCAGGCGAGTGTCGGCGTGCCGGTGAACGGCACCGTCGGGCCGGGCGACGTGGTCTACGCGGCCGGCCCCATCCGGGTGGCCGGCCTGCACGCGGCCCTCGGTGATCCGGCCCGGCCGGGCACGCTGGTGGACGCGACCGGCACCGAGCCGATCGTCAACCTGTCGGTGCCGGTCACCCAGCAGTACCTGGCTAAGGTGGGGGACGTCGTGCGGGTGACGCTGCCGGACGGGACTACGACGGTCGCCGGCACGATCACGTCGGTGTCGCAGGTGGCCACATCGGCCGGCGACGGCCAGCCGGCGCCGACCGCCAACCCCGGTGCCGGTGGCAACGGGCCGGCCGCGGTGAACGTCACGGTTCGACTGGCGAACCCGGCCGCCGTCGCGTCGTTCAACCAGGCGCCGGTCGTCGTCAACATCACCGACCAGTCCGTGCACGGTGTGCTCGCGGTGCCGATCAACGCGCTGGTCGCGCTGGCAGAGGGTGGTTACGGCGTCTGGCTGCTGGACCACGGTGCCCGGCGGCTGGTCGGCGTGCGGGCCGGGCTGTTCTCCGACACGCTCGTGCAGGTCACCGGCGTCGGCATCACGGCCGGGATGACGGTGGAGGTGCCGTCGTCGTGAACGGTCCGGTACTGGAGTTGGACGGAGTCGGCAAGCAGTACGCCGGCAAGCCACCGGTGTCCGCGCTCGACGACGTGCGGCTGGAGATCTCGGCCGGTGAACTGGTGGCGATCGTCGGGCCGTCAGGTTCCGGCAAGAGCACGCTGTTGCATGTCATGGGCACGCTGGACCGGCCGTCCAGCGGCACCGTGCGGGTCGACGGGCAGGACGTCGCCGGGTTGGCGGACCGGGCGCTGTCGCGGGTGCGGGCACGGGCGATCGGCTTCGTGTTCCAGCGGTTCTTCCTGCTCGAACACGCGACTGCGGTGGACAACGTGGCGCAGGGCCTGTTGTACCGGGGTGTGCCGGCGGCACGTCGGCGAGCGGCGGCGATTGAGACACTGCACCGGGTCGGCCTCGGGCACCGGCTCGGCTCACGACCCGGCCAGCTCTCCGGCGGCGAACGCCAGCGGGTCGCGATCGCCCGCGCGATCGTGGGCCCGCCGGCTGTCGTGCTCGCCGACGAACCGACCGGCAACCTCGACACGGCGACCGGTGCCGCGATCTTGGCTCTGCTGACTGAACTGAATGCGGCTGGTACCACGGTTGTGGTGATCACGCATGACCATCAGGTGGCGGCGGCGGCCCATCGTCAGGTTGACCTGCGTGACGGCCGGGTGGTTGCGGATCGGTCGGGGGTATCGCGATGAGTGTTTGTGTCGATCGGGTGACCGG
>DATBCR010000609.1:0-2607 GCA_036270375.1 Pseudonocardiaceae bacterium
GTGCGGGGCGTGCTCGACTCGTTCGGGCACGAGTTCACCGCACACCTCGGCCGGCCGTGCCCGCTGCCGCGTGACCTGCCTGTGCCGAAACTGACCGACTTCGACGAGCTGACGAATACGTTTACCTACGACGAGCGCTACCAGCCCGACTGGAGCTACCTGGCGTGAACCTCGCCCACCAGCGCCGGCAGTGTCGGCGGTAGGCCGAATGTCGGGAACAGCGCGGGGTCCTGGAACGAGGTGATCCGCGCGATGTGCGCTCCGGCGAACGTGAGCACCTGGATCGAGTGCGGGCGGAGCACGCCATCGTGGCCACGGTACGGGACGACCGCCAGCTGGTTGTTCGCCTTCGTCGGCACCATGCGGATCTGGCTCGGCTCGCGGAAGACGACGGTGGTGAAGAACTCGCCGATCGCCCCTCGGCCGGTGAACCAGGTCAGGTACGGCGGCATCTCCAGGACGACGTCCTCGGTGAGCAGGGCCATCAACGCGGTTACGTCGGCGTTCGCGAAAGCCGTCGCGTACTGATCGAGCAGGGCGCGGCGGTCCGGGTCGGTCGGCTCGCGCACGTCGTCCTCCGTGACGTCCTTGAGCTGGGTCCTGGCCCGTTGCAGGGCGCTGTTCACCGCGACCGTCGACATGTCGAGCAGTTCGGCCACCTCGGCGGCCCGCCAGCCGAGCACGTCACGCAGGATCAGCACCGCCCGCTGCCGGGCCGGCAGGTACTGCAGCGCGGCGATCAGGGCCAGCCGGGTGCCGGCGCGGGACACCACGACCGACGCCGGATCGACCGGGTCGATGTCGAACATCGCGTCCGGGATCGGTTGCAGCCACGGGGTTTCCGGGACCGCGGTGATCAGCGGAGCGTTCGGGTCGGCGGTCGGTCCGCCGAGGCCGGACGGCAGGGGCCGGCGGCCGCGTTTCGCCAGTGCGCGCAGGCATTCGTTGGTGGCGATGCGGTAGAGCCAGGTGCGGGCGGACGAGCGGCCGTCGAACCGGTCGTAGGACCGCCACGCCCGGATCAAGGTCTCCTGGAGCTGGTCCTCGGCGTCGTGGATGGAGCCGAGCATGCGGTAGCAGTGCACGAGCAGTTCCGGACGGAACGGGTCGGTGAACTGCCGGAAGTCCTCGCTGATCACCACTGTCTCCCCTGGCTCGCCTGCGTCACCGGTACAGACCCGCGCCCCGGCGGAAAGTCATCGGTTAGTTTCGCGCGTTGCTCGGGTCTGTACCGATGACATTGTCCGATACGGACCGGAGGACACCGGGAATGCACACGTCCAAACAGCGCTGGGTGCTTGGCCTGGCATCGGCGGCATCGTTCATGATCGCGCTGGACAGCACGGTGGTCACGACCGCGCTGAGCACCATCCGGCGGCACCTCGGCGCGTCGATCGAGACGCTGGAGTGGACCGTCAACGCCTACGTCCTGAGTTTCGCCGTACTGTTGCTGACCGGTTCCGCACTCGGTGACCGGTTCGGGCGGCGGCGGATGTTCGTGGCCGGGCTCGGGTTGTTCACGGCCGCGTCGGCGGCGTGCGCGCTGTCACCGAACATCGACGTGCTGATCGCCGCACGGACCGTCCAGGGTGCCGGCGCGGCCCTGGTGCTGCCGTTGGCGATGACCCAGCTCAGCGCCGCGTTCTCGCCGGCTGAACGCGGCCGGGCGTTGGGCGTCTGGAGCGGGCTGACCGGGCTGGCCACGTTCAGCGGCCCGTTCATCGGCGGGGCGGTCGCGCAGGGGCTGGCGTGGCAGTGGATCTTCTGGATCAATATCCCGATCGGCATCGTCACCGTCGCGCTGGTGTTGAGTCGGCTCAGGGAGAGCACCGGGCCGGACACGACGCTCGATTTCGGTGGCGTCGTGCTGGCGACCGGCGGGGCGTTCGGATTGGTGTGGGGGCTGGTGCGGGGCAACAGTGCGGGGTGGGGCAGCGTCGAAGTGCTGGCGTCGCTCGGGTTCGGCGTGTTGCTGGCGGTCGCGTTCGTGGTGTGGGAGTCGCGTGTCCGGGCGCCGATGCTGCGGATGGGGTTCTTCGGCAACCGGGCGTTCAGCGCGGCCAACGCGGCGAACTTCGCGCTGATGGGCTCGCTGTACGCGACGCTGTTCTTTCTCGCGCAGTTCTTCCAGACCGCGCAGGGCGAAGGACCGCTGGCCGCCGGGCTGCGGCTGATGCCGTGGACCGGCACGCTGATGGTGTGCGCACCGATTGCCGGCGCACTGGCCGACCGGGTCGGCGAACGCGTGTTCATGGTCGGTGGCCTGCTGCTGCAGACGGTCGGCATGGCGTGGCTCGCCCTGATCGCGACCCCCACCGTGGGGTACGGAACGCTGCTCGCGCCGCTGGTCCTCGGCGGCTGCGGCATCTCGATGGCCATGCCGGCGGCCCAGAAGGCGGTGGTGGGTGCCGTCCGGCCGCACGAGATCGGGCAGGCGTCCGGCGCGTTCAGCATGCTCCGGCAACTCGGCGGCGTGTTCGGCATCGCGATCGGTGTCGCCGTCTTCGCGCACGACGGCAACTTCGCGTCGCCACAAGGGTTCACCAACGGATTCGCGCCGGCCATCGGGGTGGCGGCGGTGCTCGCGCTGGCCGGCGCCCTGTCCGC
>DATBCR010000610.1:0-3080 GCA_036270375.1 Pseudonocardiaceae bacterium
CCGGCCGGCCGCGTGGCGTGCTGTCCACGCATCGCGCCACCGACGAGCTGTTCCGGCCCGGTGGCCTGCCGCTGCGGCTCGATTCGACCACCGTGATGGCGCAGGCCGCGCCGCCATCGTGGGACGCGTTGACGCTGGAACTGTGGGGACCGCTGCGCAACGGCGGCACCAGCGTCCTGATCGACGGTGATCACCTCACGCCGGCCGCGCTGCGCCACCACATCGCGCGGGACGGCCTGAACACGCTGTGGCTGACCAGTTCGCTGTTCAACCTGTTCGTGGACGAGGACATCGGCTCGTTCGCCGGCAGCACCCAACTGGCCATCGGCGGCGAGCGGCTGTCACCCGGGCACGTGGCGCGGTTCGTCCGGACGTACCCGGATATCCGGCTGTTCAACGGCTACGGTCCGGCGGAGAACTGTGTGTTCAGCACGATGCACCGGATCACCCTCGCGGATTGTGTTGGCGGCGCTGACATCCCGATCGGCCGGCCGGTCGCGGGGACCACCGTGTTCGTGCTGGACGGCGACCGGCCGTGCGGGACCGGCGAGATCGGCGAACTCTGCATCGCCGGCACCCGGCTGGCCCGCGGTTATCTCGGCGACCCTTGCCGGACGCGGGAGCGGTTCCGGGCGGTCGACATCGCGGGGCTGCGCGTCCAGCTCTACCGGACCGGTGATCTCGGCCGGCTGGATTCCGATGGGGTGTACCACTTCCATGCCCGGTTGGACCGGCAGGTCAGGGTGCACGGGCACCGGGTCGAGCCGGTCGAGATCGAACGTCAGGCCGGCGGTCACCCCGCTGTCGCCCAGTGCGTCGCACTGCCGGAGACGGACGACCACGGCACCGTGACCGGTCTCGTCGCGGCCTACCGGACGACGGCCGGTTTGGCGCCCGGCGAGTTGCGGGCGTACCTCGCGGCGCGGCTGCCGGCCTATCTGCTGCCGGACCGGCTGGTCGAAGTCGCGCGGATGCCCTTGCTGGACAACGGAAAGCTCGACCCGACGACACTGCGGGACCTGCTGCCGGCCGAACTCGGCACCGCCGACCGCCGCCGTTGACACCGGCCATCGTTGCGTGATGTGGCAGGCGGACTGCGTGAAATGCCGCGCGGACACCGGCCGGCCGCGCGGTCGCACGATGGTGGGCTGACAGGCATGACTCGCCGGACCCGGGCCGTGCTCGCCGCCGGTCTGCTGGTGACGCTGTTCGCCGCACCGCCCGCGCTCGGTGCGCTCCAGGTCACCGGCCGGACCGAGTTCCGGCTGGCATCGGCCGGCAGCGACGGCGTGCCGGCCGGCGCGGACAGCGGCCAGCCCGCCCTTTCCGCCAACGGCACCTATACGGCGTTCGCGTCGCCTGCCACGCTGAATGTCGGAGCGTCCGTGCCGCAGTCGGCGAGTGCGGGCTCGTTCCAACCCACCAAGGTCTACGCGCGGGGCCGGCTCGCCGGCACGACGACCCTGCTCAGCGACGCTGCCGGCGTCGACGCGGACGCGCCGAGCATGTCCGGTGACGGTCGGCTCGTCGCCTACGACGCTGTCGGGATCTTCAGCGGTACCAAGCAGATCGACGTCGTGAACCGGCAGGCGACCGGCCGTGGCGCCTTCGACACGTCCGCCAACCTGGCGGTGTCCACGGTGACCGGCAACGCGGGCGATCCGCACTACCAGCGGATCACGGCCTGCTCGTTCTTCAACGAGTCGGGCACCCGCGGCGGCTGCGGACCCCAGTTGTCCGCCGACGGCGGCACACTGGCGTATCCGGCGCAGTTGTCCCCAGTGGTACCGAATCTGAGCGTGTCGACCGGCGAAGGCGTATCCGGCAACGTCGTCGACTTCGTGCCGTTCGGGACCATGACGCTGGGCGGCGCCAGCGCGGGCACATTCACGGTCACCCTGCGGTACAGCAACTTCAGCAACACGCCGATCCAGCTCATCGGGCCACCGGTGGTGACGGGACCGTTCCAGCTCACCGGGTTCACCTGCAACCCGCCGACTTCCGATGTGGCGCCGTCGGTCCAGGCGATCGTGCCGGGGCAGCCCTGCACGGCCACGATTGTCTTCGACGCCAGCCAGTCCTGCCCCGGCAACGGCCAGACGGTGGTGCGGACCGGTGACATCGTGACCGACGCGACCACCGCGGACGGCCAGAGCGACACCGAACTGGTCGCCACGTGCTCGGCGAATCAACAGACCAGCTCGTTCCCCACCACCACCCAGACCCCACCGCCCCCGCCGGCCTGCGCGCCGGAACCGGCCGGACTGTCCGCGGCACCGGCACCCTTCGGGGACGGTGACAACCAGGGCACGCAGCTCGTGGACTTCGGCCAGGCCGAGGTGGGGCGGCCGGTGCTGGAATGGGTGCCGGTCAGCGGAATCGGGCAGGTTTCCTTCCAGGCCAACGACTGTTCGGTCCAGTTCGTCGGTGCGCCGGCCGTGCCGCAGGCCGGGTTGCCGCCGGCCTGCCATCCGGGCCAGGAACTCGGCACGGTCGACGACAGCGGGCACCAGGTCGCGAGCAGTTGCACCGGGTATTTCCTTGTCACACCACAGGACGTGAACACTCGGGCCGCGCTGCTGACGGTCGGCGGTTCGGGGAACGTGCAGGCGACGTATCTCGCGGTGACCGGTGTGCGGAGTGTGGTGGTGGCGCGGCACGGGCCGAACTTCGCGGCGTCACAGGGGACCGTGATCAGCGTGGACGGCAACGGCAATCCGATCCCGGGGGCCGGTGCGCCCAGCCTGTCCGCGAACGGCCGGTTTGTCGCGTTCACCGCGCTGGATCAGGTGTGGCGGCACGACAGGGACCGGGCGGGCGACGGCAGCGGCCTGCCCGGTGCGACGAACGTGGCGTCCTGCCTGCCGGGCCCCGGCTGCCAGCTGCCCGTTTCAGCCGGCTCGCCGTCGATTTCCGGGGACGGTTCGTCGATCGCGTTCGCCACCCCGCCGACCGGGTCGACGCAGGGCCAGGTGTACGTCCGGCGAACCACGACGGTGCTGGTGTCGGCCGGCGGCAACGGGGCCAGCCAGGCGCCGGTGCGGTCGCAGGACGGCAGCACGCTGGCGTTCACGTCGTTC
>DATBCR010000611.1:0-9754 GCA_036270375.1 Pseudonocardiaceae bacterium
GCGCACCGGCGACGTGATCACCGGCGCGGACGGCGACGGCGTGCTGCACGCCGGCACCCGCCGCCGGGCGGACGGCGCCGTGGTGTCCTCGGGCGGCCGGGTGCTGGCCGTGGTCGGGCTCGGTGACGACCTGGCCGCCGCCCGCGCGGACGCCTACCGGCGGGTGGCGGGCGTGCACCTGCCCGGTTCGCACCACCGCACGGACATCGCGCTGCGCGCGGTGGCCGGCGACATCACCGTGTGAGTTGCCCGGGAACCGAAAGGGAATCCGGCGCGTCCAACCAGGGTGGCCGCACGTGCTCGCTTGGTAGCCTGCACAGAGAGAGTGGACGGCTACGGGACGTACGGGGGTGTTCCCTACCATGGCGACAGACCAGCCGATGGCCCGGCCGATCGACACCGCGTCGGCCGCCGCCAGCCTCGGCCCCGAGCTGAGCAGCGTGCCGCAGGCGCAGAACATCACGGTCAGCAAGGACAACGTGCTGCAGGCGGCCAAGATCATCCAGGACGCGCTGGACAACGAGGGCCAGCAGATCCGGGCGAACCTGCCGATGCTGCGGGTCATCGCGCCGGCCGCGGACGTGATCAGCGTCGAGGCGGCCAAGGCCTGGAACGACCGGCTCACCGGCAACGCGGACTCCTACTCGGTCCGGGTCGAGCAGTATCTGCAGAGCCTGCAGGTGCTGGTGGACAACCTGGTCACGTCCGCGCGCCAGTACGGCTACTCGGACCAGCAGATTTCGGACGCGTTCTCCTCGGCCGGCGGCGCGGGTGCATGATCGGCGCCCGGCCGGTGGTTCGGCGGTGGGTATGGCGGTGGGCATGGCGGTAGCACTGGCGGGATGTACGACCAGCCAGGCCGGGCACGCGGGCGCGGCCGACCCGGCCGTCCCCGCCTACCAGGCCCCCACCAACGGTGCCGGCACCATCTCCCTGCCGCCCCGCCCGCACGACGTGCCGTTGACCGGCGTGCGGCCGTGCGCCCTGCTCACGCCGGCCGAACAGGCCACCCTCGGCGTGACCGCCGGCATCCAAGGACCACCGGCGCAACTCGCGAACAACAGCCCCACCTGCGACTTCCGGTTCGCGGACCACACGCCCGGCGCCGAGTACAACGTCGCCGTGGACACCACCGAGGGCATCCAGCTCTACCTCGACCCCACGCTCGCCGACAACGTGAAACAGGTGTCGGTGAACGGTTTCCCCGCCCTGGACATCACGCTGCGGGCACCCGATCTGCTGCAGGGCTGCACAACCGCGGTGAGCGTGACCAACGGCCAGATGTTCATGGTCAACCTCGGCCAACCGGCTCGGGGAACCACCACCGCCCAGTCCTGCGCCCGGACCGAACTGGTCGCGGGCGCGGTGCTGGCGACCGCACAAACGCTGAAGTAAGGGGCAGACCATGGCCGACGGACTACTCAGCCAGATCCACGCCTCGATGGAGCACGCCGTGCAACAGGCGGCCACGCAGATGTTCAGCGGCGGTTCCGGCGGCGGCGCGTCGCTGGACGCGATCCGCTGGGAGGGCATGTCCAACGCCCAGTTGGCGGCTGCGGTGCGCCTGCTCAGCGAGGGGCCGGGGGCGTCCGCGATCACGCAGGCAGCGGACGCGTTGTCCACCGTCGCGCAGAACCTGCAGCAGATCGACTCGACGTTGCACGACCAGCTGCTGGTGATCGGGGTGAACTGGCAGAGCCAGGCATCCGAACTGGCCCAGGAGATGACCACGTCCTCGGCCGCCTACTCGGGCGCGGCGAGCGCGGCCGGTGGCGCCGGTTCGGCCGGCGTGACCAACCAGGGCGACGCGTATTCGGCCGCGAAGAACGCCGTGCCGAACGTGAGCGACCTGCAGAGTCCGCCCGGTGGCAGCTTCCTCGACAACGCGGCCGCTTCGCTCACCGGGCACCAGGCCGACCACGCGACACAGGTGTCGCAGACGAACGCGGCCCGGCAGAAGGCCGTCGACTGCATGAAGAACTATGGCCAGAGCAGCCAAGCCAACCTGGCAACCCACCAGACGCTGCCGACGCCACCCGGTTACGCCGTCACGCCGAAACCGGTCGATCCCGGCATCGGGCAGGTCACGTCGGTGTCCGGTTACGTGCCGCCGGTGCCCGGCGTGCCCGGCGGGTCGCCCGGTGGTGGCGGTGTCCCGACCGGACCGTCTGGTGGCGGTGGTGGTGGGATGCCCGGAATGCCTGGTGCGCCAGGGGTTCCTGGTATGCCGATGCCCGGTGGTGGTGCGTCGTCCGGTGCCGCGCCCGGTGGTCTGCCCGGTGAGAGCATGCCCGGTGCGCCGCTTGGTGGGTTCGCCGGTGGCGTGCCTGGCGGTGGTGGCGTGCCGGGTGGCTCGGGCGGTGGGATGCCCGTCGTCGGTGTGCCCGGTCCGGTCGGCGGTGGCCCTGGCCCGGTTGTCGGTGCGCCCGGCCGGCCGGGGCCGCTTGGCGTGGGTCCGGTCAGCGGGGTCGGCCCCAACGCCGGTCCGTCGGCCGCAGGTGTGGCGTCGGCCGCGCAGTCCAGTGCCATCGCCGGTTCCGTCGTCGAGGACGCGGCGGTCGGTGCGGCGATCATCGGCGGCACGGCGGGTGCCGGCATCGCGGGCGCGTCCGCCCGGCCCGACCAGCACGTGCGCAGCCGGCTGGCCGGCGAACCGATCGAGGACGAGGGATTCGGCGCCCGGCAGCAGACCGCCCGCGCGCTGGCCGAACTCGAAGGCGAGGAAGCCGAGGCCGCCGGCATCAGCGAACGCATCGGCGCCACGGCGGAACCGCCGCCGTCCCTGCTGGAACCGGCGCTCGGCGGCCGTCGGCGGGAAGACGACGATGAACACGCCAGCCGCTACGGCGAGGACGACGACTTGTTCGGCGACGGCCGGATGGTCGTGCCACCGGTGCTGGACAGCGCCGACCCGACCGAGTCGAAGTAGCCGACGGCGGTGGGCCTGCCCAGCACGGTTGTGCTGTCCACACTGGAGTTCGACGTGTTGTGGGAGGCCCAGCGGTTCCCGCGCCGGCACGTCGTGCTCGACGTGCCCAGCCCCGGCGTGACCACGAACCAGCGTGCCGACCTCGTCCGCACGGCCTGGGTCGCGCTGACCGAGCGTGGCCTCGCCGACCGCGGCCGGGCCGAACCGGAACTGGCCGACCGACTGGCGTTGCTCGCGTATCCGGAACGGTCCGTCGACGGCTGGATCTGGACCGACCGGGAGATCCGTGGCCTCGCCGCGCAGGCTGGTAGACAAGCGATGCTGGGCGTCGTGGACCGGGACGAGGTCTGGCTCATCCCGGCGCGCGACTCGTCGTTCGTCGAGGCGGCCGTGTCGATGGCCGGCGAGTGCCCCGGCGGCTATGGCCGGTCCATCAACCTGCCGCAGGACACGCTGCACGCCGCCGACCTGGCCGCCGACGGTGACCCGAAGGCGTTGATCGTGCAGCTCGAGGAACGGGACGTGCCGCTCGGCCAGGCCCAGATCCTGGCCAGGATGTTCGCCGGCATCACCGGCCGAGGCCAGTTCGGCGCCGAACGAACGGTGTCGGGTCGCAACACCCGCAGGGCGAACCGGGTGGTCGCCTTCCACGACACCGACAGCGGCCGGTACCTGTACCTGACCCGCCCGAGCGCGGACGGCCGCATCTGGGCCACCGTGACCCCCTCGGACAATCGTGGAATCGCCAATTCGGTCTGGGAACTGTTGGATGAGGCATGACCAGGTCGGAACCAGACACGGGCACGCGGCGTCAGAACACCGGCGGAGTGGGAAAGGGGGCCGACGCGGTGGGAAGTTCCAGCTACAGCGCGGCCGACATCGGCCAGGCACGGCAGGTGATCGGCGCCGAAGCCGGCAAGTTCGGCAGCGTCGGTGACGGGATACCGCAGAACGTGGACGCCGGCATGTTCGGCACACTGCCCAATTCGGCGGCGGTCGCGCAAGCCGTCGGCGCACTCTGCTCGACACTGCGCACGGAGTACGCGAAGGCCGAAACCCTGGTCGGCGCGATCGAGCGGGCGCTGGACGCGAACGTCACCAACAGCACCGCGACCGAGCAGAACAGCAAGCAGTCGTTCCAGAACCAACAGGTCTGAGTGGGGTGGGTTCGTGACCGCGAGGGATGAGGTCGCCGCGTTGCCGGGCGGTGCCGGCGCGGCCATCGCCGACAGCGCGAAACCGGTCTACACAGCCGATCCCGGCTCGATCACGGCCATCGCGACCGACCTGACAACGGCCGCCGGTGCCGCGGACGGCTGCAACAAGGCGGTCGGCACGGCGGTGAGCGACCTGACGTCCTGGACCGGCGACACGGCCAACGCGTTCCGGGGCTACATGAGCCAGTTCAGCGGTGCCGGCAACGCGGGCCACGCCGCGCTGACCGCCGGCGCGACCGCGATCAACGACGCCGCGAAGGCCCTCACGAACGGCCGGAACTCGCTGGACAAACTGTTCGAACAGATCCTCACCGACTATCAGCACAACCTGCGGTCCTACGGCACCACCCCGCCACATCCGACCCAGGCGGAAGCCGAATCCGCGGCGAGCACGGCGGTATCGGACAACAGCGGCGCCATTCAGAGTCAGATCACCAGCATCAACGCCGCGCTCGGCACGGCGGCCGGTGACATCGGCAAAGCGGCCAGCGGATTCACCCCGAAGTTCTCGTCACTGAGCACCCCGAACGAATCCGGCCCCACCACGACCCCGTCCTCGGCCACGACCCCGTCTTCCGCAACACCGGTCAGCTCCCCGTCGAATAGCGGCGGTGGCTCAGGTTCCGGTGGCTCAGGTTCCGGCGGCGGTCATGGCGGTGGTGGCGGCGGTGCTGGTTTTGGCGGCGGTGGCAGCGGCGGTGGTAGCGGTGGCGGAGGCGGTGGTGGTCTCGGGCCGAGCGGTGGCCCGCCGTCCAGCCCGCCACCCGGAAATGTGCAGCAATGGATCCAGCAGGCCATTCAGATCCTGGAACAGAACGGCGTCCCGGCGAGCGAACTGAACCCCAACGACATCTGGACAATAATCCAACACGAATCCGGCGGAAATCCAAATGCGATAAATAACTGGGATTCCAACGCACAGGCAGGGCATCCGTCCAAGGGGCTGATGCAGTGCATTGACTCGACATTCCAGGCGCACGCTCTGCCCGGTCACGGCGATATCTACAACCCGG
Source organism: Pseudonocardiaceae bacterium (assembly GCA_036270375.1). Classification (GTDB taxonomy): domain Bacteria; phylum Actinomycetota; class Actinomycetes; order Mycobacteriales; family Pseudonocardiaceae; genus DATEPR01. The sequence goes on from DATBCR010000611.1 coordinate 5,160, forward strand.
TCGACAATGTCATCGCCGGTGTTCGCTACGCGCTTTCTCGGTACGGCTCGATCGGGAACGTGCCGGGTATCGTCGCGGTGCACCAAGGCCGGGCGTACGTCGGGTACTGAGCCGTCGTCGTACCCTGGGGCGCATGCTCGAACGCCGCGCCGGATCACACCCGGCCAACCGGTCGGCCATCGAGCCGTTCCACGTGATGGACGTGGTGGCCGCGGCGGCCGAACGCCAGCGCACGCACGGTGACCTCATCTCCCTCGGCGCGGGCCAGCCGTCCAGCCCGGCACCGGCTCCCGTCCGCGCGGCCGCCGCCGAAGCATTACAGACCGGCCTGCTCGGCTATACCGAACAACTCGGTATCCCCGCTCTCCGCGAGGCGATCGCCGGCCACTACCACCGCCGCTACGACCTGCCCGTGTCCGCCGAGGACGTCGTCGTCACCACCGGCTCGTCCGGCGGATTCCTGTTGGCGTTCCTGGCCGCCTTCGATCCCGGCGACCGGGTCGCGCTCGCGCGTCCCGGCTATCCGGCCTACCGCAACATCCTCGGCGCCCTCGGCTGCGAGGTCGTCGACCTCCCGTGCGGGCCGGACACCCGTTTCCAGCCGACCGTCGACATGCTGGACGAACTCCCCGAACCACCGCGTGGCGTCGTCGTCGCCAGCCCGGCGAACCCGACGGGAACCGTCCTCGCGCCAACCGAGCTGGCCGCCCTTGCCGACTGGTGCGCCGACCATGACGCCTGGCTGATCAGCGACGAGATCTACCACGGCATCACGTTCGGCCAGCCCGTCGACTGCGCCTGGCGGACGTCCCGCGACGCGATCGTGATCAACTCCTTCTCCAAGTACTGGTGCATGACCGGCTGGCGGCTCGGCTGGATGCTGCTGCCACCCCGCCTCCGTACCGCCGTCGGCGCGTTGACCGGCAACCTCACCATCTGCCCGCCCGCGATGGCGCAACTCGCCGCCGTGGCCGCGTTCGAACCCGGGTCCTACGCGCACGCCGACGGCCAGGTGGCCCGCTACCGGGTGAACCGCGACGTCCTGCTGCACGGCCTGCCAGACATGGGCATCGACCGGCTCGCTCCGGCCGACGGCGGGTTCTACGTGTACGCCGACGTCTCCCACCTCACCGCCGACTCGATGGACTTCTGCCGACGCCTGCTCGCCGACACCGGGATCGCCGTCGCACCCGGCGTGGACTTCGATCCGGTGCACGGCAACCGCTACATCCGGCTCTGCTATGCCGGCGCCACCGACGACATGTACGCCGCGCTCGCCCGGATGGCGGACTGGCTTGCCCGCGCGACAGTGCGCGGCGCGTAGCGTGGGGAACTGTTGGCGTCACCCGATCGTTTGGCCAGTGAGATTCTCTCGAAGTCCGGATGGGCTTCGAACGGGCTCGGATGGGGAGGCAGTTCGATGTTGCTCCGCGTGATCGGCGCCCTGCTGGTGATCTGGCTGGCGTTCACGGTTATCGGTGTCGTCCTGCACGGCCTGGTCGTCCTGGCCGTGATCGGCGCGATCCTGTTCGTCGGCACGGCGGGCTACGCCGCGATCCGCAACCGCTCGTCGGCGAAGCGGCTGCGGTAGCGAACGGTCACCAACCGGACTTCACCCGCCGCAACACCTCGTCGATGTCGGTGGCGGACACGTCCCGATGCGTCACGAACCGCACCTGACCGGCCATCCCGGCGACCAGCACGCCGAGTTCGGTGAGCTTGCCGACCGCGACCGACACGTCCGGCACGGCGGCCAGCAGGATGTTGGTCGCCGGTGTCGTGACCTGCCAGCCGAGTTCGGTCAGGCCGTGCGCCAGGGTGGCCGCGTTCTCGTGGTCGGCCGCGAGGTCGTCGATCCGGTCCAGCGCGACCAGTCCGGCCGCCGCGAGCACCCCGCCCTGCCGCACCCCGCCGCCCAGCATCTTCCGCAGCCGCCGGGCTTCCACGACGAACTCCGCACTACCGGCCACCACCGAGCCGACCGGCGCGCCGAGCCCCTTCGACAGGCACGCCTGCACGGTCTGCGCGCCGACCGTCAGCGCGGCCGGCGGCACACCGAGCGCGACCGACGCGTTCCAGATCCGCGCACCGTCCAGATGCACCGCCAGCCCACACTCCTTCGCCGTGGCCACCAGCAGCGCGTGCTCGTCCGGCGGGGTCACCGCGCCACCGGCCGCGTTGTGCGTGTTCTCAAGGCACAGCAACGTCGTGCGCAACGTGTAGTACGGCCCGGAATGTCCGGCCGCGGCCCGCACGGTGTCATCGGTCGGCCGGCCGGGCCCGCCGTCCCACGGCAGCGCTTCCGGCATCCCGCCGGCCAGCCACGCCGCCGTGCCCAGTTCGTTGCCGAGCACGTGCGCGCCCCGCGCGGCGAGGAAGACGTCACCTCGGCGCAGGTGCGCCATCAGCGCGATCAGGTTGCCCATGCTGCCGCTCGGCACCCACAGCGCGTCCGCGACACCGAGCAGCCCCGCGACGCGTTCTTCGAGCGCGCGCATGGTCGGGTCACGGTCGAGGACGTCGTCGCCGACCTCGGCGTCCGCCATCGCGGCGCGCATCCGCCGGTCGGGTCGGGTGACCGTGTCGGACCGGAGGTCGATCGGCGGCAAGTTCGTCACGAACCGATCACATCACACGCCAACGGGGGGCGGGAACCGGCGTTCGGGGGTGGCATGGAATCTTCGGACTGACCGTGCAACCGTGGAGGCGGCCCGGTCCGTCCATCGGACGCAAGGACAACGAGCGGAGAGAGTCCGCGTGGATCAGCACGACGAGCAGGAGTTCCGCGAGTACTTCGTGGCTCGGCGCGATGCCGTGCGCCGGAGTGCGTACCTGCTGTGTGGTGACTGGCACCGTGCGGACGATCTCGCGCAGACGGCGTTCGTCGCGTTGCACCGGCGCTGGCACAAGATCCGGGACCGCGCGGCGCTGGACGCCTACGTTCGGCGGACGGTGGTGCGGGCGGTGATCGACGAGTCGAGGCGGCCGTGGCGGCGCGAGCGGTTCACCGGTGACGTGCCCGATGTCGCAGACACGTCGGCCGGCGCACCGGAGGTCGGCGACGCGGTGGCCACCCGGTCCACGCTGCTCGCGGCGTTGCGGAAGGTGCCGCCGCGCCAGCGTGCGGTGCTGGTGCTGCGGTTCCTCGAAGGGCTGGACGTCACGGGCGCCGCGGCCGTGCTCGGCTGCAGCGAGGGCACCGTCAAGAGCCAGACCTCTCGGGGCCTGACCGCGCTGCGCACCGAACTGGGCTCGGCGCTGGACGATCTGCGGCCGGCATCGTGACCAAACTGGAATGTGACCGACGGGTTCTGACGTACTGGATCGGACCCGACACGGCGAGCGAAGAAACGCGAGGAGGTGGACGCGGGTGGACGAGCGGAAGCTGACCGATCTCTTTCAGTCGGCGGTGCGGAACGTGCCGCCGGCGTCCTTCGACGAGCGGGACGTCGCCGCGGCGGCCCGTCGGGTGACCGTGCGTAAGCGGTCGATGATCGCGGGTGGTTCCGGATTCGTCGTCGTCGCGATCGCGGTGGGTGTGCTCGTGGGCAGCGGTACTTTGGGGCACACTCTCAGGGGTACGTCGACCAGTGCGGCCAGTGGTGCGGCCGCCGGACAACGATCTGACACCGGACAGACTACGTTCGGTGAGAACAAGGCACCTCGCGCCGCGACCGGCGGGGGGCCGCAGGATCAATCTCCCAAGACGGGAACCAGCTTCCCGACGACGACGCCCATGCAGGGGGGCGGCGGCGTCGGGGGGGTCGGCCCAGCTGCCGGCAGCACCCCCAGTGGGTGCGGCCCGACGGACCGCCAGCTCGCTGTCGCCCTCGCCAACGAGCTGGCGTCCGTCGGTGCGCCGCAGGGTCGCCCGGCCTCGCTCGGCTGTCCGGCCGGCTCGCGCACCGCCGGTTACCTCGTACATGACGGCACGGCCACCGGTTATGTCGTCGCCGTCGTCACCCCGGCCAGTGCGCCCGCCCCCGGTGACGCGACGGTCGGCACGGTCCGGGCCGAGGCGACGGGCAGCGCCGGTCGGGGCATCACCGTGCTGAGCGTGCCGTCCGCCGGGTCCGCGTCTGCGCCGCTGTCCGGCGCGGTCATCGGTATCGCGAACGATCTCGCCGGCAAGTTCTGACCCGGCCGGTAGGCTCGCCGAACGTGAGCAAGCCGAACATTCCCGACGTGCTGGCCGCCCGGTATGCCTCCACGGCGCTGGCCACCCAGTGGTCGCCGGAACACAAGATCGTGCTGGAACGTGAGCTGTGGCTCGCGGTGCTGCGCGCGCAGGCCGAGCTGGGCCTCGCGGTCCCCGCCGAGGCGATCGACGACTACCGGCGCGTCATCGGCACCGTCGACCTCGCGTCGATCGCGGCGCGGGAACGGGTCACCAAACACGACGTGAAGGCCAGGATCGAGGAGTTCAACGAACTCGCCGGCCACGAACTGGTGCACACCGGCATGACCAGCCGCGACCTCACCGAGAACGTGGAGCAGCTACAGGTCCGCCGTTCGCTGGTACACGTGCGCGGGCGGTTCGCCGCGGTGCTGGCCCGGCTGGCCCGGCTCGCCGTCGAGCACGCCGACCTGGTGCT
>DATBCR010000612.1:0-10920 GCA_036270375.1 Pseudonocardiaceae bacterium
GTCGAGCACGAGCGACACGTTCTGCTGGTGCGATTCCAGTGCCATTCCGTAACGCAGCAGGAGAGTGGTCTGGAAGTCCAGCAATGGTTCGAGATAGCTGGCCAGTAGTGCCAGGCGGTCACCGTCGAAGTACCGGTCGGCCAAGTCGTCGAGCACGGTCCGGCCATCGGCGCGGCCCGGCAGCGCGGCTAGTGGTACCACCTCGGTGGACGCGAGTTCGGGCGGATACCGGCGCACCAGGAACGCGCGTAGTTCGTCGTCGGCGTGCGCGTAGGTCTGCTCGTCGGCCAGCAGCACGCGGTCCGCGAACGTGGGTTCCAGGTCCAGTACGGTGGTGAGCAGCCGTTGGGTGATGGCGCCGTCGACGAGGGTGCCCGGCTTGATGGTGCGGCGGTTGCGTAGGCCGAGTGTGCTGATCGGCAGCGGCAGCTTGATGTGCGTCGTCGGGTCGGCCAGTACGGCGACCGTGCGCATGGACAGTGTTGGCAGCACGGTGATCCGGCTCGGTCGACCGGTCGCGGTGAGCGGATGTACGGGGAACGGGACCTGGTCGTCGGGCAGGCCGAGTTCGGTTGAGCTGGGCCACCAGTCCGGCAGCGTGCCGGCCGATGTGACATCGGCGGCCGGGACGCCGATCCAGTTCAGGGTGAACGTCGAGTGGTATTCAGGTGCGTAGAGCAACTGGTCCCGCGCACTGATGCCGACTCGTGCGTTGGCGGTGGGGTAAACGGGGTGCCCCGCGTAGGCCGCCAGCGCGTCGTAACAGCGTGGTGCGGTGGATCGGTGCTCTCGCTGGATACGTGCGGTGGCCAGCGCGGCCTGGCATTCCTGCTCGAACGTGTCGAAACCCGCCAGGTCCACCGGATCGACCCGCTTACGGAAGAACGCGAACACCGACGCCAGATCGGTGTACGCCTGGCCGTCGCAGGAGATCACCGGCTCACGCACCGCGACATCGCACAGGAAACCGTCCGCACGAACCGGAATCGACGCGACGGAGCCACCGTGGTCGAATCGCAGGAATCGTCCGTCCACAATGGTTCCACGCGAGCGGATGCCTTGGAAGTCCTCGCGCAGCAACGTATTCAGTACGGCACGCAACAGCTCGTCGGTCACCCGATGTCCCAACGCAGCGTCGCCAAGAACTGAGCCGAAGCACGGTCCACAGTGGCCTGGTCCGGACCGAACGCGCGCAGCACACCGAGATAGTCCCGGTTCGTGTTGGTTTTCGGTCGCTCGTCGCCGATCTCGCGCAGTGGCCGGTACACCAGCGACACGCCGTCCCGGCAGTCGTCGGTGGGCGGGGGAGCGGCGAGCAGCCGGCCGTCCCGGTCCGCGCACGGCCAGTCGATCCGGGCGGCGCGGTCGGTCCGGACGGGCAAGGTTGCTGGCAACGACTCGCCAAGGTGCACCCGCAGGATGTATTCGAACAGCGGCAGTCCACTTGCACAGCGCAACAGCAGGTCGCACTGGTCGCCGACGGACCGGTAGTTGACCTCGATCAGCCGCACCCGGTCACCGTCCACGACGTACTCCGTGTGGCACGCGCCGAAACCGACGTCCAGCGCGGCCAACTGGGCCAGCACGGCCCGCGTGTGGTCGACGGGCGGTGTCGGGTCGTAGACCATGCTCCGCTCGATGAAGAACGGCGGCGGCGACAGCGTGGTGCGGAATCCGCCGAACACCTGCGGGACACCGCCGTCGCCGAGGGTCTCCAGGGATCGCAGCGAACCGGTGAGGAACTGTTCGAGCACCAGCGGCAGATCCGGCGTGCGACGCCACACGTCCCGGCACGCCAGTTCCAGCTCCCGATCGTCGGCGACCAGCACCACGTCCTCGCTCGCGACACCCTCACGCGGCTTCAGCACACACGGGAACGGGGCATCGGCAACACGGGTTCCGTTGCCGGGCAACAACTCCCGGCTCCACACGACATCGACGCCCCGCCGGGTGAGATGCCGCCGCAGCTGGGCCTTGTTCTTCGCGCGCAGCGCCGCCCGCCAGTCCTTCGCCGGCCGCCCGGCATACGACGCGGCCAGTGCGGTCTGCGCCTGCAGGTGGTCGCTGTTGCTGAACACCGCGTCCACCGGCCCGGTCCGGTCGATGTGGCCGATGATCGCCCGGAAGTCACCGACCGCGCAGTCCACGATTTCCGCAGGCGCGGCCGGGTGCCCGGTGTACGCGCGCCGGTGCGCGTCGGGTTGGCTGGTCAGCAGCGTGACCCGCAGGCCGAGGGCGGCCGCCGCCGGCAGGAACCCCTCGGTCACCGAGTCGGTGGGGTTGAGCGCGACGAGACAGAGCGTGGCGGGCATGTGTCCTCCGGGCCGGGAACCAGGATGCCCAAGTTAGGTTAGCCTTGCCTGAATCCGCAAGATCGACTCGCCGAGATCACACGGACAGGCGACAGCGCGGCGGCTCAGCTGGCCCGGGTGTGGCTGGACAGCGCGGCCGCCGGCCGGTCCCGCCGCAACACGTCCACCCGATCGGTGCCCGGCCGGCCGACTACCCAGCTCGACCCGGAGATCGACTTCGCGTGCTGCTTGAGCGGGGCGAGCAGCCGGGACGCCTCCCGGTAGCTGAGCACCGAGCCGGCCGCGCACACCAGCGTCGCCAGCGACAGCGTCACCGGCTCACCGTGCACGACCCACTTGACGTCGATGAGCTGGCTGGCCAACGGCATGAGTTGGTCCAGCCCGGCCACGAACAGGAAGTCGTCACCGCCGATGTGGCCGACCCGGATGCCGGGCTGGCCGTCCGCCGCGTCCGCGAGACACTGGCCGACCTCCCGGATCAGGTCGTCACCCGCGGCGAACCCGAACCGGTCATTGACGGACTTGAACGAGTCGATGTCCAGCCAGCCGATGGCGAACATGTCGCCGTCGCGGATGCGCCGGGTCACCGCGCGGTCGATCGAGTCGCTGCCGGGCAGCCGGGTCAGCGGGTTGAGCGCGGCGGCCTCCTGCACCTTCGTGTCCGCGATCGCACGCACCAGGTCCGTCGCCCGCACGACGCCGAGGCAGCGGTGCGCCGCGTCCACCACGACGACGTCGTCGTTGCTGCGCGACATGACCGAGCCGGACAGCACGTCGAGCAGGTCGAGCAGGGACGCGCCGACCGGGATCACCCTCGGCGCGTCGGCCAGCCGTGCGGCCCCACGTTTCGCGTGCAGGGCATGGCCGTACGGCCCGGTGACGGCCAACAGGAACCGGTTCCGATCTATTGTCCACTGTGGACGGTCGGAGCCGTCCAGCAGCACGACACAGGTCGCGGCCTGGTCGGTGGCCAGCGCGGTGCGCACGTCGTCCGCGGTGGCGTTCGCCGGCAGTGTCGTCGCCGGGTGCATCAGCTCCGTCACGCGCGGCATCTGGCGGCGGTCGGCCTGCTCGACCGGTGCCACCGCGATCGGCTCGCCCGTCACCGGCGTGATCGACACGTCCGTCACCGGCCGGCGCCCGGCCGGTCGCAGCAGATCGCCCTGGGCGAGGGTGACACCGAGCGAGTGCAGCGCGGCCAGTTCGTCGGCGCCGCGCACGCCTTCCGCGATCAGCTGCATGTCGTTGGTCTGGCACAGCGCGACCATCGACGCGACCGCGGCGCGCAGCCCCGACTCGTGCGGCACACCGGACGTCAGCGCGTCGTCGATCTTGATCATGCCGATCTCCGGCCAGCCGAGCAGCGTCATCGGCGCGTCGCCGTCCCCGATCCCGTCCACGGCAAGCCGGAAACCCACGTCCCGCAGCATTCGCACGCCCTGCCGGAACGCCTTCCACCGCACTGACGAGAACGGCGGGTTCAGTTCGAGCACCACGTCGGCCGTCCGCCGCCCGGTCTCCCGCAACGCGTCAAGCAGCGGGCCGAGCGCGACATGCGCCCTGGCCACCGAGCTCGCGAGTACGTTGACGTGCAGCGGAATCCGGGTGTCATGGTCGGCGGCACGGCGGACCGCGAGCGCGGCGAGACCGTAGTCGGTCGGCGTCAGCTGGCCGGTGTCGGCCGCATGGCGCAGCAGGTCGCGCAGACTGCCGGTGGCCGGCCTCGCCAGGGCCTCTACCGCAACCACTCCGCCGGTGCGCAGGTTGAACACCGGCTGGTACGCGACGTGCACGTCGTTCAGCAACGCGGGCACGCGCTCATCGTGCCGCGCGGAAAGTTAACGCGAAACCAGGTTCATATATTGTTCACGGCTGCGTCCGGTTTTCACCTGATTGGCCGTGAGTCTTCGTCATGTCTAGGTGACTTGTTGTTGTGCCGCGCGTCATCCAGCGACCGCGCTAGGCCTTCGTGTTGCTCGCGATCGCGTCGATGATCGTCGGCCACGTGCCGGGCGCCATGTCGTGGCCCATGCCGGCGATGGACAGCCACGTGGCGCCGGGAATGGCCGCCGCGGTCGCCTCGCCGCCGCTGATGTCGACCAGCGGGTCGTCCGTGCCGTGCACCACGAGACACGGCATGCGCAGCCCGTGCAGTCCCTCGGTCCGCGATGGCGACGCGATGATCGCGCCCAGTTGGCGCAACGGGCCGGCCGGGTTGTGCGACCGGTCGTACGCGGCGATGGCGTTGTCACGGAAGTAGTCGTCGGTGGCCGGATAGCCGGGGGAGCTGATCAGCTTGTGGACCTTGATGCCCTGCTCGATCGCGGCCTCCCGGGTGGCCGGGGGCGGTGCGCCAAGCATGGCCGCCGCTTCCGGGCTCGGCTGGCCGACGTCCGGGTCACCGGTGGTGGACATGATCGAGCACAGGCTCAGCACCCGGTCCGGGTGGTCGATGGCGAGCTGCTGCCCGATCATCCCGCCCATCGACGCGCCGACGATGTGGGCCTTCGCGAAGCCGAGCGCGTCGAGCAGGCCGACGGCGTCTGCGGACATGTCCGAGATCAGATACGGCACGGTTGCCCGGTCGCCGCCGATGATCGCGCCGAGGTCCGGCGCAGGCAGGTCGTCGAGGAACGTGGAGAGCCCGCAGTCGCGGTTGTCGAACCGCACCACGTGGAAACCGCGCTCGGCCAGTCCCTCGCAGAACGCGACCGGCCAGGCGATCAGCTGGGCACCGAGGCCCATGATCAGCACGAGTGGCGGGTCGGCCGGGTCGCCGAAGGTCTCGTACTCAAGGCGCACACCGTTCGAGTCCACTTGTGTCATGTGCTTGATACTGCCAGATTTTTGCCGGGCAGCGCTGCGCCGAAACGTGGAATCGATGGCGGCGCCGGTACCGTGACCGGCATGTCGCCGGCCGAGACCGATCCGAGGACGAGCCGCCGCTGGCGCCGGGAACCGGTGGCAGGGGACCTGGCGGCCAGCCCGTTCCGGGTGGACCGGGACCGGGTGGCCAGTTCGCCGTTCTTCGGTCGGCTGGCTGGGGTCACCCAGGTGGTCAGCCCAACGGGCTCGGGTCTCCTGCTGCACAACCGGCTCACGCACAGCCTGAAGGTGGCCCAGATCGCCCGCGGCATCGCCGAACGCCTCACGGCGGACCCGGACACCGCAGGCCTGCTTGAGAAGCTGGGCGGCTGCCAGATGGACGTGGTGGAGGCGGCGGCGCTCGCGCACGACCTCGGGCACCCGCCGTTCGGGCATCTCGGCGAGCAGATCCTGGACCGGATCGCCCGGCACCGGTTCGGGCTGCCGGACGGCTTCGAGGGCAACGCCCAGTCGTTCCGGATCGTCACCACCATCGACGCCCGTGGGCCGAGCGGTGTCGGTCTTGACCTCACGTCCGCGGTGCGCGCCGCGCTGCTGAAGTACCCGTGGACCCGGCTGCGCCATCCCCGGCCGCATCCGAGCACGCTCGCGGTGCCGCCGCGTGGCGCGACCGAGCCGCCCGACGCGCCCGGCTCCGGATCGGCCAAGTTCTCCGCGTACGTCACCGAAGTCACCGATCTCGTGCAGGCGCGGGCCGGGTTCGCCGGCCGGATCGAGCCGTGGCAGCAGACCGTCGAGGCGTCCGTGATGGACACCGCGGACGACATCGCGTACGCCATCCACGACCTGGACGACTTCCACCGGGTCGGGGTGTTGCAGCATGCCACGGTCGCGGCCGAACTGGGGCAGTGGCAGGCCAACGCGGCCGGCCTCGCGGACCTTGACGACGACGGCATGGCGGCCGAGGCGCGGCTGCCCGGCCGGGCGCTGGAGGCGCTGCGCCGCAGGCTGCACGAGCGCGACTCGTGGGCCGTCGACGACGACGCGTTCGCCGAGGCGGTGGCCAGGGTGCGGGTGGAACTGGTGGACGGGCTGCTGTCGGTGCCGTTCGACGGTTCCGTCGCGGCCGAGCAGTCGCTGGCCCGGTTCGCCGGCCGCTGGACCGAGCGGCTGGTGGCCGGTGTCGAGGTGACCGCCGATCCGACCACCCGATCAGGGCATGTGCTGCTGGCCACCCGGCAGTGGCACGAGGTTCAGGTGCTCAAGTTCGTGCACAAGCATTTCGTGTTGCTGCGGCCCGATCTGGCGCTGCACCAGCGTGGCCAGGCACGGCTGGTGACGTCACTGGTCGAGGAACTCGACCAGTGGGCGGGCGACCGGCATCAGGGTGGTCGGCTGCCACGGCGGCTGCACGAACTCGTCGAACTGGCCGAGCACCAGTACGGCACGTTGAGCCGCACGTCACCCGCCTTGCTGGCCGGCGCCACCGGGGAGGCGCCGACCGGCCCGGACGCGGTGCGCGCGCTGGCGAGAGGCCGGGCCGTTGTCGACTTCGTGGCCTCGCTCACGGACAGCCAGGCGGCCGCCCTGTTGGACGCGCTGACCGGGCACCGCGGTCAGTTGTGGACGGACGCGTTCCCGCTCTGAACTCCGGTGGTGATGGCGCCGTTGCCGTTGCCATTGCCGTTCGTGCTGATCGCGCTCTGGCGCAACGGCAGCCGTTCGCCGGCCGGGGCCGGGATGACCGGCGGCCAGTCCCACTCAATGCCGAACAGGCCGGGGCCGACGCCCAGCGCCACCGCGTGTACCTCGCCGGTCGGGCTGACCGTGAGGTTGCGGCGCCGGGCCATCCGCACGTCACCGGCCGGTGAGCTGAACTGCTGGCAGCGCAGCGGCACCGAGTCCTGGTCGAACTGGACCTCGAGCACGTAGTCGCGGACCGGCAGCCGCAGGCGACGGAAGTACGAGTCGGCCGACGTGCCGTGGTCGCTGACCGGGTTGACCACCTGGTAGTCCATGATCAGGGTCTCGCCGGTGGCCAGCGGCCGGTCGAACAGGAGCTCGGCGACCAGGATGTGCGCTTCGAGATCGGCGGCGACCCGGCCGAGCCGGCAGTTGCGCAGGCCGACGATCTGCGGCGCGTCCTTGGTGGTGGCCTCCCAGTCGTAGACGAGGACCCAGCGGTCCGCGCCGTCCTGTTCGGCCCGCAGCACCATGCTCACGCGGACGGTGTGCAGCTGGCGTTTGGCGTTGACAGCGCACCGGTCGTGCTGGCTGATCCGCGCCAGAATGCCGTCGCAGGAGGTGTTGACCCTGGTCAGCAGCCCGGCCAGGATCGCGTTGCTGCCCCACAGCACGTCAAGCGGCAGTAGCCGCCCGGTGTGCCGGCGGCGGCCGCGTGGTCGCGGTGGGCCGAGCAGCGCGGTGAGCGCGTTCGGCGGTACCCGGAGTACCGCCTCAAGGTGGCGGAGTGCGTCGAGTGACTCCGGTCGTTCTGGGCGTCGTCGACCTGACTGCCAGTAACTGAGCGTTGCCACACTGATGGTGATCCCGCGTAGTTGCAGGCGGTGCTGAATCCGGTCCAGGCTCAGCCCGCTGCCCTTGATGGCAGCGCGCAGTGCCTCCGGAAACGGCCCACCAGCCAGAAGTCTGGCTAATTCGGGCCGAACGGTCACAGGTCGGGCTAAGCCGTAGTCGGGTCGACTAGCAGCGATCGTCATGGTGACTCCCCGTCGTCACGTCGTCACGCGAGAGTTACCCTACTTGGGTGACGCCATTTGTTACACCCCCAATCGGCGCCAGTTCTTGCGACGAATGGACGAGTGTCGACTGGTGCTACTGCGCCGGATACAGTCGCAACCGTGACCGAACGGTGTCCGATCCGTGGTTCGGCCAGCCGGCCGGGTGGCCCTCGACCAGGCAGTCCGTCGCATTTGCTCGGCCGCGTGCGCACTGATCGGCACAGCGTCGCGAGTCGTGTTCGGTGAGTACCGTACGGCCAGCGCCGGGTGGAGGGAAGTATGTCGCACTATCCCCCGTCAGGGTGATCGGCTGGTTCGGCCGGTTTGGGGACCGTCACCAGGGGATATCGCACACCGAGTCGACCGCTGTTCGGGTGGTCGTACAGGCGGGGGACGGATCACTCGCAGTCGCCGACGTACCTTTCGCGCCACTACTGACGGGTGACGGCGGACGACTCGATTGGCGACCGGGTGAGCCACCCCTACGCCGGCCCGGTCTGGCCGTCGACGACCTCGTGGCCCACCTGCTGGTGCCAAGACGGATCGGGCTGCTGCTGGTGCGCCTCGGCGGACACAGTGTCGGCATCGCGGAAGCCGGCCGGGTGCTCGCGTCGGCCACCGACCGCAAGCCGGTGCACGGCCGCAACAAAGCCGGCGGTTGGTCCCAGCAGCGGTTCGCCCGGCGCCGGGAAGGTCAGGCGCGGGCGGCACTGCGCGCGGCGGCCGACGACACCGTCCGGCTGCTGGTGCCCAGGCTGCCCGAGTTGACGGCCGTCGTGCTCGGCGGCGACCGCAGGGCGTTGGACACACTGCGTGCCGACCACCGGCTGGCGGACGTGTTCGCGATGGCCGAGCCCAGAATCCTCGACGTACCGGAGCCGAGGCGCACGGTCCTCGACGACGCGGCCGTGCGCGCGTGCGCGGTGGAGATCCTGGTCACCGAAACTCCAACCCCCTGAGCGGCTTGGAAATCCGGATGCCCCGATCCCGTACACTGGGTAAGTGGTGATTCGCACGGAATAGGTCGCGAGTGGGCTCGCCGGGGTCTGGCCGTTTGTCAGTGACCGGTGAGCAGCTGCCGCCTGCCCGCCGCCGTCCGCCCGACGGCACCACAGTCTCGGAGCCCACTCGTGATCGTCGCCACCAACCTCGAACTGCGCGCTGGCGCGCGCATTCTCCTCGGGGACACCACCCTGCGCGTCCAGCCGGGCGACCGGATCGGCCTCGTCGGCCGCAACGGCGCCGGCAAGACCACCACCCTGCGCGTGCTGGCCGGCGAAGGCCAGCCCTACGGCGGCGCTGTGCAGCGCACGTCCGAAACCGGTTACCTGCCACAGGATCCGCGCGAAGGTGATCTTTCGGTCACCGCGAAGGACCGCGTGCTCTCCGCCCGTGGTCTGGACCAGCTGCTGCGTGACATGGAGAAGACCCAGACCGCGATGGCCGAACTGGTCGACGAGCGGGAACGGGACGCCATGGTCCGCCGCTACGGCCGGCTCGAGGAGCGGTTCTCCGCCCAGGGCGGCTACGCGGCCGAAAGCGACGCGGCCCGGATCTGCGCCAACCTCGGCCTTGAGGACCGGGTGCTCGGCCAGCCGCTGCGCACCCTGTCCGGCGGCCAACGCCGCCGCGTCGAACTCGGCCGGATCCTGTTCGCCGCATCGGATGCCGGTGCCGGCGGCAAGTCGAGCACGTCGCTGCTGCTCGACGAGCCGACCAACCACCTCGACGCCGACTCGGTCAACTGGCTGCGCGGCTTCCTCAAGTCGCACGACGGCGGACTCGTGGTGATCAGCCACGATGTGGAACTGCTGGCTTCGGTGGTCAACAAGGTGTGGTTCCTCGACGCCACCCGAAGCGAGCTGGACAGCTACAACATGACGTGGCAGCGCTACCTCGACGCCCGCGCAGCGGACGAGAAACGCCGCCGCCGCGAGCGGGCCAACGCGGAGAAGAAGGCCGGCGCGCTGATGGCGCAGGCGGACAAGATGCGCGCAAAGGCGACCAAGGCGGTCGCCGCGCAGAACATGGCCCGCCGCGCGGAGAAGCTGCTGTCCGATTTGGACGACACCCGGCAGGCCGACAAGGTGGCCAAGATCCGGTTCCCGGACCCGGCGCCGTGCGGCCGGACACCGCTCACCGCGGAAGGGCTTTCCAAGAGCTACGGCTCGCTTGAAGTTTTCAGTGGTGTGGACCTCGCGGTGGACCGCGGTTCCAGGGTGGTCGTGCTCGGACTCAACGGTGCCGGCAAGACGACGCTGCTGCGGCTGCTCGGCGGCCGCGAAAAACCCGACGCCGGGGAAGTCGTGCCAGGTCATGGCCTGCGGATCGGCTACTACGCCCAGGAACACGAAACCCTCGACCATCAGGCGACGGTGTGGGCGAACATCCGGCACGCCGCCCCGGACACCGGCGAGCAGCAGTTGCGCAACCTGCTCGGCACGTTCCTGTTCACCGGCGAACAGCTCGAACAGCCGGCCGGCACGCTGTCCGGCGGCGAGAAGACCAGGCTGGCACTGGCCGGCCTGGTGTCCAGCGCGGCCAACGTACTGCTGCTCGACGAGCCGACGAACAACCTCGATCCGGCCAGCCGGGCGCAGGTGCTGGACGCGCTGCGCCGGTTCGCAGGTGCCGTCGTACTCGTCACACACGATCCCGGGGCAGTGCAAGCCCTTGAGCCCGAGCGGGTGATCCTGTTGCCGGACGGCTCGGAGGACCATTGGTCGGAGGAATACCTGGAACTGGTCCAGTTGGCCTGATTAACCTGCGACGACAGGAATGCCGACGTCTCCACCGATACGGCATGTGAGTGATCAGCCGCATGTGACGTGTCGATCACACACAGAAGATTTCGCTCACTCGCCTGGCGTTCCGCGCGTTCGTGTTCGATCATTGCGGCGATAGGGGCCGCACGCGGTCCGACCTGCAGTGCGTGGAAGGCGGGACAAGGTGGCTGACCTGAAGAAGGGTGCTCGCATCACGGGTGCCACGCGGGACAAGCTCGCCGCGGACCTCAAGAAGAAGTACGAGAAGGGCGCCTC